>NZ_VAJL01000002.1 GCF_006175945.1 Chryseobacterium mulctrae
CTGTTCTTTTCACATCTTCAGCCTTCATCGAATCACAGAGTTCCAGTGGATGATATACCTGCTGTAGTCGTCTAAAACAGCTCAGATAGTACCAACCCCAACCAATCACTTTAAAATAAGTGAAATCTGTTTGCCACATTTGATGCACAAATTCTGTCTTATCCTTAAATTCATTTGCTGCTGAAAGTAAAAATGATTCGGTGCAGGGATTAAATCCCGTTGCTTCAAAATCCTGTAAACACTGGATTCTGAGATGAAAATACCTTGTTCATGGTAATTTTGTGCGCCAGTTCTCTTGAGGAAAGTTCTGTATGTTCCAAAGCGATTTCTACTACCAAATCTTTTTTTCTTCCGGAATGCTATTCCATTGTCTTTTAGATGTTCTTTTGGACGTTTCCAAGCCATCGTAGCCGTTTTCAAGGTATTTCTGATACCACTTATAGAAAGTACTTCTTGCAATCCCAAAGCTTTCCAAGGTTCGTTTTACACCAATTTCACTCGTAGTAACTTCTTGAATAATTTCGTATTTCTCACTTGCTGATAATCTCATAAACTTTCTGTATTATGGTCAATCCAGCATGTCTAAGCTTTTTTTTACAATGTCATAGCGCAGAACCAAATCGGCAACCATTTCCTTCAGTCGGGCATTCTCTTTCTTCAAATCCGACACTTCATCACTCGTGGCTTCTCTAATGACATCGCCGTTGAGTCGTTTTTTACCGGCTTCCATAAATTCTTTGTTCCAGGAATAAAACTGAGATTGGCAATATTATGCTGTCGGCATAGTTCCGCTACAGAAGTTTCTGCACGAAGCCCTTCCATTACGATTAAAATTTTCTGCTCGGCTGTAAAGATCCTCCTTGTATTTTTACGGATGTCTTTTATGAATTTTTCGGAACTTTTCTTTTTAGGTGTTTCCATAATTAAATGTAATTCTTTTTTTGAAAACACTCCTTAACTTTTATACTATATAGTGTCTACTTTTTGCTGACGATTTACAGGAAATTAAAAAACAAAATTATAACAATATAACAATTAATTAAATCATATAATATTATGAAAAAGGCTACAATTATTATCATCGGAATATTTGCAACAGCAATTCTATTAAGCCTTGAATTTTATATAGGCTATGAAATGGGTTACCAACATCATAAAGATGAAGCAAACGGAAGAGCCAAAGAAATGATTCTTAACGATGAAATTCCTAACTATTATATGGTCGTTGGAACTTTGGATTTTATCATCAATAATAAATCCGGAGAATTGGAAGAAACTTTAAAAAAATAATTATGAAAAAGTTAATTTTCAAAATAAAATCTTTTTTTGTAATTACTTACAGCAGATCCTTTAAAGATTTTGAAAAGGAGTATTTTCAAAAAAGCACCGAACTATTTTTTATTGACGGAGAAAGAAAATTTTCTGAAAAAGAAAAATATTATCTGGAGATAATCAACACTTGTTTTAACCCAAAAGTTTTAAAACAGAACTAATCAAAAATCATTAATTTAATCTTTTAAAATCAATATCATGAGTATTAAAAATTCAGTTCGATTAATCGGACACACAGGAAAAGAAGTTGAAGTAATTAACTTTGAAAACGGAAGTTTAAAAGCTTCAGTAACGTTGGCAACAAATGACCATTACACCAATGCAAAAGGCGAAAAGGTCGAAGAAACACAATGGCACAATCTCGTAGCATTCGGAAAGACTGCCGAAATCCTTCAGAAATATGTTTCCAAAGGAAAAGAAATTGGAATTGAGGGAAAACTCACTTATAGAAGCTATGACGATAAAGACGGGGTGAAAAAATACATTACGGAAATCAGAGTAGAAGAAGTTTTATTGTTAGGTTCTAAAGACACAAATTCTTAATTCTTTTAATGAAAGGCTTTTAATTAAGCCTTTCATTTATATAACATTATAACCATTAATTAAACATTATAATATTCTTATGAAAAATACTATTAAACCCCATCAAGATAATTTACACCCTATAATCGCAATAATAATACTTGTTGCCTGTATGGCTCTGGTCACAATTGTAGATAGTGGAAATCACACATTTTTAAAATAAAATTTATAACAATATAACATTTAATTAAAAATTAAGTGTTATATTTGTATTAACATTATAACCAATAATTAAATATTATATGAACGCTCCAAAATATGTAAGCTTCGAAGTTTTAAAAGTAGAAGATACAAGAAAGACAGGCTCAACAGTAGCCGTAGGAAGAATTTTAACAGGACTTTGTTATGAAAGTAGTAATACTGTTTTTTTCTCTGATGATAATGGTCAGGATTGGACTTTTTATGTTGGAGATACTTGTGAGATTTTAGAAACAAAAAAACAAACACAAATGTTTTAATTATGGGATTATCAGTAAAAAATACAAATAAGGCAATTGAAATTTTAGAATTAATTGCAGGAAAATCTTTAAAGCTTTACGCTTACGATGAAGAGACGAAATATAAAACCAATGCAATTTTGGGAGCAGATAGAAAATTTGACGGAAGTTATGAAAGCATCTGCATGAATGTAAAAAATATTCCTTCAGATATTTTAGACGAATTTGAAGTTAGAAGATATGATATAGGAAATTCCTCTTATATAAGAACTGAATGGGAAGAAAAGAACAAAGAAACCGAGAATTTAACTCAGATAGGTTGGTTTTAATAATTATCTAAATTCATTAGAAATGGCAAGAGTTAATACAAGACCAGATATTATCTATGTCAAAGATTTGACAGAACAGGATAAAGATAATTTTGAGAAAATATTAAATAAGTTTCGAACCACCAATAATGGCGAAGCGGTTAAAAAGCTTTTTTTCGAATTTCTGAAGAATGAAGAATTGAGAATTGAGCAATCAAAAGAAATTTTGAAACTTCAATCTGATTTGCAAAATGCTCAGAAAGAAAAAACGAAATTTTTAAGTGATACGGATAAATTGATTAACTCAATTTCTACAGTTGAAGAAAGTTTAAAAAAAGCTAAAATTGAATTAACTAAATTAAAATAAAAAATAATTCGTTATTCGTTCCAGGATCTGAACGATTTCAGCTCAATCCGGAACGAATTTAACGAACTAAAATATACAGTACATGAAAGCAAAAGTAATATCAATTTTTACGCAAAAAGGCGGTGTAACAAAAACCACAAGTACAATTAATATTTCGGGTGTAATGGCTGAAATGGGCTTGAAAGTTTTAGTTATTGATTTTGACACGCAATGTCATTTATCGTTAGGTTATGGAGTAGATGCAGAGAATGAATATAATGTTGAAGATTTTTTAAAATCTGTTGAACCTGTTAGATATGTAAATAAAGGAAAAGGTGAAAATGTTAGTGTAATTGCAGGTAAATTAACTTTGTCAACCAAAAACTTAAATAGGAAGAGCCTAAAAAAAGCATTGAAAAAAATTGGTGATGATTTCGATTATATTTTGATTGATTGTCCACCTAAACCTATTAATGATGATTTAGGCTTTGGAGAAATTGCAGTTTATGCATCTGATTATATAATTTCTCCTGTTGATTATGACGCTTTTACTTTGGATGGTTTAACTTCATTAATTATAAAAATTAATGAATTGCAGACCAATGAAGAATTGAAGGCAAAATATTTAGGGTTTTTCTTCGCTAAAGTAGAAGAAAATACGAAAGATTTTAAAGAAGCTTACAGAGAACTTTCGGAAAGCCCAATTTCTGATATGCTTTTTAAAAGTTATGTAAGAAAGAATGCGTTTATTAGAACAAGTATAAATCTTGGTGAATCAGCAGTGTTTTTAAAGCCCTATAGCCCTGTTTCTATGGATTACAGAAAGTTAGCTGATGAATTAATACAAAAGATTAAGAGTAATGCATAAAAAGCCAATAATGAAAGGATTAGATAAGCTTAAAACAGCAGGAACAAACTTGCAGGTGAGTAATGATAAAATAGAAGAGAAAAAGCATGTATATTCTGATAAAAACAGTGTTGTCTTAGCCGTAACTCTTCCTGTCAGCATGATTACTTATCTGAAAGAACTCGTAATTCATAAGATTGAATCTGATTATAGCTATAGTGAAGGTTCTGCCGTAAGAGAAGGAATCAAACTATTACAAGAAGCTTCGCCCTTTGTGAAGCAACGTCCAGACGATGTACCTGTGCCGACAAAAAAAGGTAGAAAATCTACAGCAAATAAAGATATTATAAAGAAAAACACTTCATTTCTAATTAGTGAAGCAGATCAAAATTTTATCTATAATTTTATTTATCACAAGCAAAAGGGTGGGGGAGTATTTATTAAGGAAGAATTATTTTCCTTGTTAATTGAGCATTTAGAAAATAAGTATAAACTTAAATAAAAAGTCATGGCTTTAATTAATTGTCCGGAGTGTTCCAAATCGATTTCAGATAGTGCAAATAATTGCCCTTATTGCGGTTATCCTATCAATACCACCAAAGTTTTAAAACCGAAAGGACAGGGGTGTTTTATGCAAACTCTAAATGCAGGTTGTTTGATAATCGTTGTAATTTTTGTTTTTGCTTTAGTGATAGGCGGAATTGCCACATTTTCAAAAATCAAAAAACCATCTAAGAACGCAGACAGTACAGAATTAAAGTCAAAATAAAAAAAGAGCTCTAATAAATTAGAACTCCTCAAACAAAATAATTTGTTTTTTCCTAACACGAATTTACAAATATTTTTCCTAACACCAAAAATATTACGATGAAAAAGACAGAAAGTAAAGGTTTTTTTTGTGTAGCATATTTAACTAACGAAAAAAAAACAATATGGTACAACAAGGTTTGGAAGCCTTCAAAAATGGCAGATTACTTAGATAAAGAAAATAAGCCGTGGTTATGGATTAAGATTTATCTTCATAAAAACGATTACTTTTCTAATCCGAAGGCTAATAATTATCATTCAATTTTTGATAAAGAACATCCTGTACAGGATTTTACATTTCAACAATTTGCAAAAAATAACATAGGATGAAAAAGAATTATTTACAGAGAATCAAAGAAATAGATAGTAAAGAAATAAAACTTTCTTCTGATAAAAATATTATTTACTACGACATTAATAAGCCTAAAAATGTTGTAAAAACTTTTGATGAAAAAAAGAGAAAATAGAGTATATAAATATTTCAAATCTAATCTATAGCGAAATTTTCAAAAATTCCGGTGAATTGATAGATGCACCCATTGAAGCAATTAGAATAATCTTTATTTTGATACATCAGGCAAAATCAGTCAATTTCAACCAACCTCGTGCGCCTTATACACCTTCACTATTTGAAGAAGAATTTCTTTCACGAGATAATACATTTGCAAATTTTATTATTCCTACTGAATTAATATCACCATCGAGAAATGTTCAAAGAATTGAAAAAGCCTTACATCTTTTAATACAGCGTACATTAAGAACAGTGGTTCAAAAAAACTCTAAAGGTGAAGAAATTAGAAGTGTTATTCCTCTTATAGCAAATAATTCGTTCACAAGGGGTAAAGTATATTTAGAAGTAAATAGTTATTGGTTGGAAAAAATGGCAAATATTGAATTTTACAATGATGTACTTTTCAATTTGGCTTATAATATTCCCAACACTCAACAAATATTTTTTGCTCTATGGTTGAGATCAATACCGATGTATAAAGATGCTGAATTCAAAAAAGAAACATATACAAGCTGGACACAAATTAACATTGAAACACTAAAAAGAAATTTAGTTTAGAAGGTAGAGATAAAGATTACATAAGTGAAAAATTCTTAAAACCAATACAGGCGAAATTATATGAATTTAATGATAGAAGTTTTGCTTTCACCTATAAAAATGGGACTTACTACATTATCGCATTAGATGTGAATCGAAATAAGATTTTAGAAAGGCTTAAACCTGAAAATGCATATAAAGCCAAGGTAAAGTATCAAATTAATTACTTGCAAAGAAGACACAAAATTGATAAAGATAGCTTAGAACATATTGAAACTATTTATTTAAATAGTTCGGCAGATATGGAATTAATGAATGATGCATATGACAATTTAAAAAAATCTGTTAGAAAACAGGATATTAAAATGACAGATTTAACAGGATTGAAATTTTTAGCAAAATGGCAAGTAGAAATTCAAAATCAGTATGAAAATTCAGAAAAATTCAAACAATTTCCAAAAGGATATCCTAAGTTGATTACTTCAGAATAATGCTGAATGTTTGGAGTATTTTAAAAACTATTGCTGAATGTTTGGAGTTTTTTTGCTGAATGTTTGGAGTGAATTTGCTGAATGTTTGGAGTAATTGAAGTTTTTAGGATAAAAAACATACAAAATTGCAAAGTTTGCTGAATGTTTGGAGTATAATTTTATATTTTTTAATAGTTTTCAATACAATGATGGTAAAGGGGTTACAGCATCACAAAAAAGTGAACTTTTTTTGCAGAATGTTTGGAGTGCATATTGCCTATTTCTGCTGAATGTTTGGAGTGTTTTTGCTGAATGTTTGGAGTGTTTTTGCTGAATGTTTGGGGTGTAAATGCGTGCCAAGTCCTTTCAGTAATGGGTTACGGGCGACTCTAAAAGTATTATATAAAGGAGTATTAAAGTTTATAATAAAAGGAGTTCGCTATGCTCACGATCTTTTTTTTGTCCTTTCGGATAATTTTTTTATAGTCGGAAAAAACAAACTATAATTTTTCTCTATCGTAAAAAGAAAAAAGTTGCGAAAAAAAGAAAAATTTTTATCGGAATTGCTGAATGTTTGGAGTATTTAATAATTCGTTATTACAATTCGGATCTGATGCAGCTTACTATCTTTAAGATTAGTTTTATCGAACTATTTTGCTGAATGTTTGGAGTATTTTTTCAAAATTACTGTTAACCGTAAAGTTGATATTATATTTCATAATAATTTTATAATATGAAAACATTTGATAAAATTAAATCTACCTTAGACAATTTGGAAACTAATATTGAAAGAAAAAAATATCTCAAGTCTATACAGAATGACCCAAACATTGGAAGACATGACTTAAGGAGAATTGTCTGTAATACGATGGAAGAAACCAACTTTATTGAATCTTACTATAAAGTTGAATTTGAGAATAATTTAAAAACTATTATCATAAAAATAATTGCATTTTTTGAAAAAAAATAATTTAAACCTTTCAATTTTTCTTGAATTTTCAATTATGAAATTCATAATTAATTGAAGGCATTTAGTGTCAGTGCTAAATTAAAAATAATTATATAATCAACATTATATAATTTGTTTTAGTTTAAAAAAACGGTAGTATTTTGAGATTTTGAAAAATGCAACTTTGAATTCTTATTTTTTCAAATAATTTTCTCAAAATCTCGTATCATTAAACAAAGTTTCATAAATTTACATAGTATGAGTTTAATGTAACAAAAATATGAAAATAGGATATGCTCGGGTTTCAACCAAAGATCAAAATTTGCATTTACAAATTGAAGCCTTAGAAAAAGCAGGTTGTGAGAAAATTTATCAGGAGAAAATTTCGGGTGCAACAAAGAATCGTCCCGAACTTGATAAGATGATTGACCAGTTTCGAGAAGGTGACGAACTTTATGTGTGGCGATTGGACAGATTGGGTAGAAGTTTAAAAAACATTATTGATCTTGTCTTAAGTTTGAGTGATAAAGGAATTTTAATAAAAGGTCTTGTAGATGGTGTAGATACTTCAACTATCAATGGACGACTATTTTTGAATCTCATGGCTTCTTTAGCTGAATATGAAAGAGAGTTAATAAGAGAAAGAACCAACGCAGGACTACAATCTGCAAGAGCAAGAGGTAGACTCGGTGGCAGACCAAAAGGTTATACTGCAGAAACAATTTCTAAACTGTTACTTCTGCGCAATATATACAAAGATGTCACGAAACGTCCCGAAGATATTTATAAGCCTTTTGGATTGACTAGGGCTACCTTTTATCGGTATGCTAAAATTCTGGACAATTATAGTGATGAAGAAATTAAAAAAATGGGTATTAAAAGGTAAAAGTTCGCTAATCCAAAGATAAATTTGAGCGAAACAAAACTGTATGAAACTAATAATCAATTAATCAAAATAATATTTTATATTAGTAGCATAAATGGCTTTGCGAATATCATATAGTTTGGATTGACGCAATGCGTAAATTTGGAAGTTAGCAGAAAGTTTATGAACACAAATCGTAACAAAAATTATATTGTAAATTACATTTTCATTTTTGGCATTTTGATTCTATTTTTAAATGATCAAATATTCAAATTTGAATTTTCAAATTATTTTACTGGAAAATTATCTGATGTTTGTGGAATAATTATTTTTCCATTTTTTTTGACATATATTTTCCCAAAACTCAAGCAGAATAGTGTTTTTGCTGCAGCTATTATTTTCTCATTTTGGAAAAGTCAATATTCACAAAGTCTGATTAATTTCTACAATGAAATTTCACCAATTCAAACATCAAGAATTATTGATTATTCTGATTTGTTTGTTTTATTACTTTTGCCAATACCATATTATCTGATTAAAAATGTTCACAAAATAGATTTTTTAACAATAAAAAAACTGAATCCAAAATTTATTTTTGTCATATCTTTATTCATATTTATTGCAGAAGCACCGCCACCAAGTCATTACTTTACTATGAATAATGGAAATCTTCAATGTTACAAATGCAATATGAAAGTAAACCATAGCAAAGACTACGTACTTAATAAACTTAAACAAAATGGAATCGAATTTGACACGGTGAGACTAATTCATTATCGAAGTGTTATTGATTCTACAAGTGGAGGAAAAAAATATATTAAAAATGAGTTAATTATTGACAATGATACTTTACGAAATATAAGTTTTACTATTTTCCCTCTAAAAGGGAATAGAACTCAAATTTATTTCAACGGTGCTGATGTTTCACAGGATTTGAGAAGAGATGATTTTAAGTTGCAAAGAAAAATGCGGAAATATTATCGTAAAATTGTTTTCGATGAAATTAAAAGATCATTCTAAAAAAACCTTCTGCTAATAACTAAGCTTTCGTCTTGTCCGCAGGACACGAGATGAAAGCCCGTTGAACGGAAGCTCCGGGAGCTTTTTTGGCCGTCTATGTAGTTTTCGATTTTAGGATTTAGGGTAACAAAGCAGTTTTTTGGAATGACTGCTTTTTTTTGTGGCATTTGGTAGCCTTTATGAGTGGTTTTCTGCAGGTTTTTCTTCGCTGCAGCATATAAATTCCCTTACCCGCAAAGGTTATTTTGCAGACAATGGTTGGATAACGAAAAGAAATTCCGGTGGCGGACCGCGCTGCCCGAAAACAGCTATAGTGACTAAGTTTCCTTCCTTGCAACTTCGACATTTCCGGAGCAAAGTTTTCGGTTTTGCTGCAGTAACTCTGATTTTCAAATCGGATTGCAGTGCCTGCAGTTTCCCACGCTTCCAGCTGCTGCTCAGGATGCCGTAATGCCGGATCCTTACAAATCTTTTCGGTAAAATATGCATCGAAAACCTCCGGACAAACTCCGTGTTTGCAAGAGTCATTTCCTTTTTTTCGCCGCCTTTGCGGTAATCTTTGTACTCAAAACGGACCTGCTGATCCGTCACTTCTTTTATGCGGTGATTGCTGATGGCGACTTTGTGAGTGTATCTCCCCAAGTACTCGATCACCTGTTTCGGGCCGCCAAAAGGCCGCTTGGCATATACGACCCAGTTCTTGGTGAAGAGTTTCTCCATTAAATCCCGGTCAGTAATTCCACAGGCTCTTAAGGAAGTCACAAACTTTGCCCGAAAGACTTTGCTCAGCGCTTTTACTGGAAACAGAAACTTATCCGTCCTTACTTTCTTTCTCCATTTTCCCTGCATCGTGAGACCACCTCCCGGCACAATGCAGTGCAGATGCGGATGAAGACTCAGGTTTTGTCCCCACGTGTGCAAAACACCAATCATGCCCAGCTGCAGGCCTTCGGTTTTGCCGAACTGGTTCAAAGTGGCCCAGGCGGCCTCAAACAGGATCTTGTAAATAAGTTGGGGCTGGGATATTGCGAGCCCATTCAACTCCTCCGGCAGGGTAAAAACCACATGGTAATAGCTGCAGGGCAAGAGGTCCTGTTCGCGCTTCTGGATCCATTCTTCCCGTTTATGACCCTGGCACTGCGGACAGTGCCGGTTACGGCAGGAGTTGTAACTGATGGAAAGATTTCCGCAACCATCACACGTATCAATATGACCACCCAAGGCAGAAGTCCGGCAGTTGGACAATGCCCGCAATGTCTTTTCCTGATGAACGCTGAAGTTTTGGGATGATAAATTGATTTTGCGAAGAACTTCTGCTACATTCGCACCTTTACTTCGGGCCTGCATTCCTGCTGCATAAAGTAAATACCGTATCCAAAGGACTGTGCGGTTTTTGGTCCGAGAGCTGGCACACATGAAGATATTCCATTGTACTTTCAATACGCTCATGACCCAGAAGTTTCTGCACCATAATGATCGGAACACCGTCTTCCAGCAGATGAGTCGCATAGCTGTGTCGTAGCGTGTGGGTGTGCACCTCTTTGGTGATGCCTGCTTTTTTAGAGATGGTTTTTATTACCCACTGCACGCCACGCTGACTGTAGCGGGAATCGAAATCTTTTCTATTCGGAGCTAAAACATCAATATCTTCGATATTCCTGTTTTGATTGCCATTAAACAGATACTGATTAGGATTCTCAATACTGATAAAGGTTTTCAGTCCACTGATCAAATGTTCCGACAAAGGAACATACCGGTCTTTGCTCCCTTTACCCTGAACAACATGTAACATCTTCCGGTCAAAATCCAGATGCTGAAGTTCGATATTCCTTACTTCCATACACCGCAGTCCACAGCCGTAAATAAGTCCGATGAGCAGTTTATGTTTCAGGAGTTCGGCGGATTGAAGCATACGCCAGATCTCTTCCCGACTCAGGATGACAGGAAGCTTTTTCACTTGTGGAATAGCGGGAAGATGCAGAAAACTATAAGGCAGGCCTTCCGTTTTCAATAAAAAGCGAAGTCCGTAAACGGTGTGTTTAAAGTAAGTTTGGGAAGGAGTTTTGGAGCGTTGCTGCAGTTCAAAAAGATAATCTTTGACCTGTTCGGGATCCAACTCGGTAGGCAGGGTTTTAAAATGCAGTGCCAGGGCTGTCACATGGCGGGAATAATTGTCGAACGTTCTGGGGCTCCTGCCCAAGATCGAAATATTCCTTTCGAAGCGTTGCAGCAGTTCGGCAAAACCACTAACTTCGCTCGAGGCACGGTTCAGAATTTTGTTTACCCTTAACTCCTCCGGAGATTTTTTTTGTAGCCATTTTAAAGATTTTTTGTTGTTTTACCAAAGTTAATAAAACAGCGAAGGGAAAAGCTACCGGAGGTTTAGTTCAACAAGGATTTTGCAATAGTGGGGCGAAACTGCAAAGTTCAACGGCAGTTTTTCGGTTCAAATTTTGTTCAAAATTGAAGATTTGTGCTTCGAATGCCCCACCATCGCAAAGGAGCCCCGAAACGTTCTAGATCAAATAAAGTCTCAAAAAACGATACTCTAAATTACATTTGTAAATGATAAAAACTCTTTGAGGCAAGTCATAGAGTTTATTATTCTTTATTTCAGACAAATTAGTACTGTAAAATTTTAATTTATATATCTAAGTATTAAATGCAGTAAGTTTATTCGACCCTATCAACAAGACTTCCCGTGATTTAAGCTTTTCTTACACATACTGCAACCTTATAACTCGATACTGGGAGTAGGAATAAATCATCTATAATAATATGATTTAATGATAATTATGTTTATTTTTGTGGCAGGAAAAATTACAGTTGAATAAAATTCCAATAACCAGAATTATACATGTCGGATATCTGAAATATCAAAACAATTTCAACAGTTTCCGTATATTTTTAATTTTAATATTCTCCATGTGTCATTCTTTTCTTTCTGCCCAGGATTCTATTGAACATGAGATAAGACAGCAGGTAAGTATTGTAATGGCTAAAGGAGCCATTATTTATTCCACAGAGGAAAATTTCAACAAGCAGATCCTTAACAAGGATATCAGACTTAAAGGTGGTGATTTTTTGTTTAATGTCAGTAAAAAAGATCAAATACTGATTAAATCCACAGCTAGCGCCTCTAGTAAAAAAACGCCGCTAAAGGATCAGTTGCAAAATGCAGTCAAAAAGAAGAAAAAAGACGAACAGGATACGGTTGATAAAAAGATTAGAGCGTTTGAAAAGCAAAAAGAACTTTTTCACAGCCATCAGTTTTATCACCATCCTTCTTCAGGACAGTTTTTGACAGTTTATCAGGTCGCTAAAGATTATATAGTTCCGAATAATCACCACGATAATTTTTCAAAGACAGTTCACAGATATCATAATTTTCTCATAACATCATCTTTAAATTATCTTCATTCTTACAAATATTTTCATTACAATAACAAATCTTTAGATTATTGTTATTCTCAAGTCTATTCTGTAAGACCGCCACCCATAGTATAGAATAAAAAGGCATTTATTTTTTTCACATCTCAACAGACAATCGAGATAATTATTCTAATACTTTTATATGAAAAATAAAATATTTTTAATTCTATTATTAGTAGCTGTTAATTCAACACTAATTTTAGCTCAAAGCGCAGGTAAGTTATATCTGTCATCTGCAGGAACAGGGGTAGGCCACGTTTATGATATTACGGGTAATACGCCATCAACTGTTCAAACCACATTGCCTGCTTCAATTACATCACCGGCATATTACAATGCAAATAACGGTGCATCTGTAAGTAATTTAGCAATTGGTTACGATACTACGGTCGCGAACCAACCGCTTGTTTTTATTAACTCCAATACTGCGGCAAACAGTCCGATATTAAAAAATGGAACTGCAACAGGACTTACCTTACCTGCTGTTACCATCGGAGGTTTAGGAACTAATAATGTTTTGGGAAACAATTTCGGACAAGTCTTTGGTTTTAATGGTAAAAATCTTTACAGGTTGTATCCTACTGTTTCTGCTGCTATTCCTATTACAGGCGATGCAATTTGGAATGCTAATGGTGATGGAACTGCTGGTAATCCTCGTTCAACCATTTTTGCAAGTGATACATTTTATGATTATGAAAATAATGTTTACACGATTCTTCAGCATCAAAATGGTACAACTTTTATAAGGTATCTATATAAAATCGCTATTAACGGAGCTGTAACTTCTGCAACAGCAACTCAAATTACACAGATCACAGGACCTGTTGGGGTAAGAAATGCAACGGCAAATACTGCCACAACTATAGATGTAGGAAATATAAGAGGTACTGCATACTTGAATGGCTTTGTCTTTGCTTCTTCAGGAAATGGGAATGATACCGTTGTTATATATCGTATTAACATTTCTACTGGAGTATCAGAATACCTTACTCAATATACATTAACAGGATTAGGCAGTTCAAATATTGATCTTGCATCTGTTGATTATTTTCAGCCATTCACATTTAATTGTGGTGGAACAGCATTTCAGGGAACCACTCCGTATAGGGCCGGGACATCTTCAACAAGAACATTACGTATTCCTGTTTCAGATATTTATGGACCCGGAAATTATGTTTTAAATGTAATTGGAACGGATTTTACAAATCCCGCTCACTCAGTTACAGTAACTACGGCAACGACTTTCATTGATGTTCCCATTACTTACAACGGGACAGGAGCTGCAGGATCAAGAACTCTTACCGTTGACCTGAATGGAAGTACAACAACGTGTACTGTAACAGCGACAATAGAACCAGATACAGATATCGACGGATTGGCAAATACTGTAGATCTCGATGATGATAATGATGGTATTACAGACTGTACAGAAAATGGTTTGGCTGCCGCATCATTTTTAAACAATTTTACTTTCGTCCCAAATAATAATGCTTCCGGAGTAAGTGCAAATATTGCACAGTTGACTCCAAATGCGGGCTCTCAAAGTGGTCAATACTGGTCAGTCGGAAAAGTAGATTTTACAAAAAGTTTTTCTTTTACTTTTGATGCATTTGTAGGAGAATTTGATGCCGGTGCTGATGGTATAGCGGTCGTATTTCAAAACTCCCCTGCCGGAACAGCTGCTGTTGGAGCAACAGGTGTGGGAATGGGTGCACAGAATATTGCTAACGGTCTAGTTCTGGAATTGGACACTTATGATAATGGACCTGGTGTTGGAGATATTGTTGCGGATCACGGTCAGATTTGGGATTCTGACAATCAGGGTGCCGGTCTTACAACTTCCGTTGATTTGGGTCAGTTGGAAAATAATGCCTATCATCCTGTGGTAGTTACCTGGAATGCAGGGACGCAAACCCTATCGTATACAGTTGATGGAATAACTGCAGGAACTCTTACAACTGCTAATTTTGCAAATACTTATTTTGGAGCCAGCAAAGTTCGTTTTGGTTTTACCGCTTCCACAGGAGGGTCAACAAACGTACACCGTATAAGAATCAATGATTTCTGCAGTACCCCTATTGAACTTGATACAGATAACGACGGGATATCTAATCACTTAGATACAGATTCAGACGGCGACAGCTGTCCTGATGCAATTGAAGGTTCCGAAAATGTCACTTATTCTATGGTTAATCCTTTGACTTCTCCAACCAATCCGGGACAGATCAATGTAAGATTTAACGGAACGACAGCAGGTACACCTTCTCAGATCATCAGTACTGCTACAGCAGCCAATGGTGTTCCTCAGGTTGTCAATAATGGTGCAAATAACAGCAATGCGAGTATTGGTCTTGTTGCAGGTGCAGCAGCTGCAGGTGTAGCAGACAATACAGGTTCTTCTCCTGTTTCAGGAGTAGGTCAGGCTGTCGGGAATTCTCAGAACTCAGCACTTAATGACTGTAAATGCTATAGAAACCCAACCATAACCTTAGGAACTGATAATGCGACGATACACGGTATTACCGCATTTAACAGGGCGGGAGTAAATAATACAAACTGGCCAATGATCAGGAATAACGGGTGGACAGCTCTTGAAGCCAATACCAAAGCGTTTGTAATGAATAGAATGCCTGCTGCAGCTACTACTGCAGGTGCTGTTATTGCCGGTGAGCCTGTAAATGTAGCGTTGACTGCTCCTGTTATAGCTGTTCCGATAGTTGGAATGACGTTCTATGATACAACCAATAACTGTATGAAAATAAATACAGATGGTACTCGAACGGGATGGAAGTGTTTTAACACGCAGTCTTGTCCTGAAGAAAATTAATTTTAAAAAATGAAAAAAATGAAACTGATATATTCAATATTTTTAGGTCTGTCATGTTCAGCAATATTTTCTGCGCAGATCGCCATCGGAAAGACGACTACACAGACGGGTGTGTCTTTAGAATTTGGAACAGGTAATAAGGGGTTGATATTGCCGTGGGTAACGGCTGCAGCCAATGTAAGTTTAAATCCGGGAGCCACTGCGAGAGGCGGAGCTCTTATTTTTGACCGAAATGACAGCAGGGTTAAGCTTTCAAGAAATAACGGAACTTGGGTTGACCTTACGGTACGCACCACAGAATTACCTGCGGTAGGAGCAAATGTTGTAGTTACGGCTCCCATCCAGGCAAGTCCGGCTGTTGAGCAGTCCACTGCAAAAGCTCAGATTGGAGGTGTTTTTACGGATAACACTCCAGGAATTCTTGTGTTGGCTGATACCAATAAAGCGATGATTCCGCCTTTGGTGGCAGATCCTGCCAATACGATCAAAAGTCCTGCACCGGGAATGATTGTTTACGACACCGTTAAAAAGCTGTTTTGCGTTTACAACGGAACGGTCTGGTCTTACTGGAGAGCAGATAGCTAAAAGCGGATTAAATATTAAATTTTTACAACAACCACTTCATTATGAAGTGGTTGTTTATTTAAATTAAGCTGGTCCAATAACCCTAGAACTTTCCTAGTAAATTACGGCAATTAGTTACACTTATGTAATTAGTCTCATAAAATGATAGGAAAAACCAAGATTATGGAGTTTATTCATTTCATAAGTAAATCAACTTTAGATAGCATAAAAAATAAAGGACTTCAAACCGAAAGTCACTATCAGGGTTTTGGAATTTTTATATATCCATTGATTAAAATTGATTTAAAAGCACCTAACGAGGAATTTGTTCCTGAAGAAAGAGAAATGAATTCTAATTTATCGATTGAAGAATTATGGGAAGGAATTGGTGCGTTACATATCAGGCAAGCAAACGAAAAAGTATTTGGCGTTGTTTTTAGTCTTAGTTCTGAATTTTGGCCAATGGAAATTAATATTGATGTGAGAAGTCATATATCGAAACAATTTGCGTTTGAATTTGATAAACTAAAGACAAATGATGTTTTCTATCAAAAAAATTTAAATTTAACTGAAGTTGTTGAAAGCATTTCAGCGACAAAGTATACCCTTGAAACGAAATTTAAGGTTATTTCGGAATCTGGCTTGAGATCATTAATTGAATGCTATAAAAAATCTGGTGGAGGAATCTGGGAAGCGATTTCAGTTTATTGTTTAATAACAAAAAATATTGAAGCGAACATGATAAAACGAATCGTAAAATTTTAAAACATCTGATCCGCCGCTGGCAGATATATTTATTAAAGGTAATCTCAAAAAACGATTATAAGAAATTGACTGAAAAACTTGACGCATTAACATTTATATGGATAATATTTACAAAAAACTAGAGACAATTAGGGATGTTTGGAATTTTAATATCTGGGATTATCCATATTGTCAAAGCGAAATAAATTTTAATGAAGATGCCAAAACAAATTATTTTGGTGATATGATGGGATATTTTTACGATACACTTGATATGCTAAAAATATCTGTTGATAGAAGCGGTCTGCCAGAAGTTTTTTCATATCATATTAGTTTACTACAGATTGTATATGTACAGCAAGACTTTATAGAGGATATGCTAAGATTGTTTTCAACTAATTTTAATAAGGGAGATTTAAAGAAAGATGAAAATTATGCAATTAATAGAGACATAAGAAATGAATTGGTGGGTCATCCTATTCGACGTGATAAAACAGGAAAACTAGTGTCTTCTACTTTATTTTCTTACGAGGCACATCAAGGGAAAATCGAATATCTCAGATATCATAAGGATAATGATTTTAGGTTTGAATTAGTAGAGCATAACATTAATGACGTTGTGAGCAGGCATGAACTTTTTTTGAATGCATGGTTAGATATAATTATTGAAAAATTGAGTTTAGTTGTTAGGAAACATAAATCAGAACTCAATAAAGTACTTAAAAAAGTATCAGACATTAGCAGATTTGAAAGTTTGATTAAATTATTAGAACAAAAATTTCAGCCATTCTTGAATGGAACATATCTGTACGACAGTAAATCGATTCTAAAGATTTTTAATATGCGCCAGGATCACCAACGGTATAATAATGTTTACGAAAAATTTCTTGAAGATTTAAATTTACATTTAGTTGATGCAATAAAATACTGCGATGATATCTTTACAAGGCGTTTCATTGTCTACGAGCCATTATCTATCATTGAAACACCCTTTTTTATTGATGTCGTAGGAGACAATTTAGATGAACCCCCTTCTTTAAATTTAATAAAACCAGTTAAGAATTTTAATTATGCTTTGCAAAAATTAATTGACCCACACAGAAGAAATTATAGTGATTTTGATTTTTTCAGTAGGTTAATTTCTTCGCAAACTAATGATGTTGATGTAGAAGCAGAACTTAAAAGAATGAGAGAAAATATTTTTGATGATGTAGAATATATTTCTTCTTGTAGATTAATCGAAAAAATATTAAAAAACGATGAATAACATCCTTTTAGAAATCTTAAATGACTCAAAAATGAACTTGACAGACATGACCTTGCGGTCTACTTTTGGAACAAGCTTTAATGAAACAACGTTCGACATTTCTCCAAAAGATTTTTTGAAGTTCGCAAAAGAAGATTTAAAGGAAGGAAATGAAAAAGGTTTTATAAATAGTATAACAAATTCAAAAAGAGCGATCGACTGCCAAATTGATCAAACAATCGAAACTCTAATTTCGAAGTATGAGAATTTTAATCCTATCATAAATGATTTTTTGCAATATTTCGAATTTGAATCTGATATTCCGATTAAGTTAAGAATTATTCACGCCCTTAACTTGGCTCCTAGTTTAATAATTTCAAAATCGCGAACGTTACGGAATAAGTTGGAACATATGTACAAGAAACCTGAGATTGATGATGTAAAAGAGGCTTTAGATGTCGCGGATCTTTTCATACGGTCGGTTACTGGTAAACTTGGAATGCTCTGGTCAGAATTTGAGATCGTCGACTGGAAAGATAATGAATTGACCTTTGAGTACTTGGAAAAACAGTTTAAAATAGGCTACAAAAAAGATCACAAACTTATTAAAACCTACTCTATTGATTCGAATAATTTAGAGTTTTATGGATTACTTAGGTTAATGATATCTAGTGAGGATGAAATAGAAATTGAAGAAACTTTCAAAATTCTTCTAAAACAAATAAATCATCCCATGCCTATTGATAAAATTAGACTATATCAAGGTGATTAACACATCGCCTGAAAGCGACTAAGCGAGACTGCTGATTTTCGGTAACAGGAAATTTGTTTTTACTAAGAAAGTTTTATCTTGGCAGAGAAAACCAGTCCGCTTGAATAGCAACATCACTTAAGCTGCAAAAGTTAGCAGCTATAAAAATAATCTCAAAAAACGATCAGTGAAAGAAATACTTATTAATACTCGGTCTGGAGTAAAATTATTTCTACACTAATACAGATGATATTAAATATTTTTGAGGTGCTGTAAACTAAAAAAAAGGCTCCATTATTTATGCATATCTACGCAAAACAGAAAGATATTCGGTATATAGTTATAGCCAATTATAAAAAATAGCCAAAAAACAAAATAATCACACAATGTCATTTATTCCAACTGTTGAACAGGAAAAAATTTTCCGCTTTTTTAATTCTGAACAAAATAATGGAATTATTGATGCCGTTGCAGGTTCAGGAAAAACATCAACATTAATTGAAGGGATTAAACATTTGCCTATTAACAAGAAAATTTTATTTTGTGCTTTCAACAAAAAAATTCAAACTGAAATAAGTCAAAAAGTACAGAATTTTTCAAGACCTGTATTCGTAAAAACAACTTATGCTTTAGGTTTAAATATTCTAAAAATGAATAACAATAAATTCAAAGATTGTAATATTGATGCCGATAAATATGATAAAATACTTTCTAAATACTTAGGAAAAGATCCTTTAAATGATTTACGTCAAAATGATGTGAAAGATGCTTTTGCTAAACTGAAAGAAACATTTGAAAAGAAGAAAAAATTAAAAAAAGAAATAGATTTCTCTGATCCGGAAGATTTTTCAAATTATAAAATGCGAGAGGTAGAGGAACTTTCTTTCTACGAAATTGCGGACAATAACTTCAAAAAATTGTTATCGTTATCTAGACTGACCTTAAGTTATAATCAAGGGAGAGAAGGAATTGCAAAGATTGCTAAATTTTACGGTTTAGATATAGATCTGAACTGTAATATAGAACTTGACTGTTATACAAAAATTGTTTCCTTAGTAATTAAAAAAGGGATTGAAAATGCAGAAAAAAATCAAAATATTGATTATTCGGATATGATATTTTTACCTGATGTTTTTAATTATACATCATTTTATAAATATGATATTATTTTCGTTGATGAATGTCAAGATTTATCGAATGCTCAATTAAAAATTGTGATGAAATATTACAAAAAGACAGGAGGTAGAGTTTTTGCTGTAGGAGATCCTTTTCAATCTATTTATGGATTTGCAGGTGCTTCACCAGAATCGTTCAATAATATAAAAAAACTATTAAATCCGGAAACTTTCAATCTGACAAATTGTTTTAGATGCAGTAAAAGTGTTGTTTCGTTAGCAAAAGACATTAGGGATGATATTTCTACTACAAATGTTCTTGAAGGAAAAGTAACAAAAATCGAATATAATGAAATCTTAAAAATTGTTCAACATAAGGATTTTATACTTTCAAGGTTTAACAAAGATATTGTACTTACATTCTTTAAATTAATAAGTTTGGGGAAAAGTTGTAAAATACTTGGTAAAGAAGAAATTCTTCAAGAGATAATAGATTTTATTCCCCGTAAATTCCACAAAAACCCTGATTTTTACGAAAATCTTATTGAAAATGTTGAGACAGTTTTAAACTCTTACAAAAGAAAGTTTTCGGATAATGAGACAAAAATTACAGTATTTGAAAGTATAAGAGATGTTATTATTTTTTCATATCACAATATTAAGGAAGCGGAAAATTTTAGTGATATGATTGAAGCTTTACGCAAACTTTTCAGTAATGAAAACGACGATAGCATAATTTTATCATCAATTCATAAATCTAAGGGTTTAGAATCTAAAAATGTTTTCATTCTCAATTATGACTCCTTACCTTTTATGCCAACAAAAGGAAATTTGCAGGATTGGCAGATATATCAAGAAAAATGCTTAAAATATGTCGCAATAACTCGAGCAGAGGTTAATTTGTATCAAGTTTTACCAATCCCAAAAGATTCAAATATTGACCAGACTATTATTAAAGCTGAAACAAATAATATGATAGAGAGCGAATTAAATATTTCTGAAATTAATAACTTACCTCTATAATTATCCTTTCTAGTAGTTTGCATACGAGATAAATATTTTTGTTAGAATCATTAGTATAAGTTAAGCCAATAAAAGATTATTACAATACTCATTAAAATCTCAAAAAACGATCAATTTTATTATTAGAGAAATCATAGTAAAATTACATGAAAAATCACAGCAACTATTCAATGGAAATATGACTTTTATTTATATATGAGGAATAATGTTCCACACGTAAAATACTACATAAAGTCCGTGAGTCACCGTCAAGATTAACTATAATTCACAATCAATCAAGTGACTTATCTGATGA
Source organism: Chryseobacterium mulctrae (assembly GCF_006175945.1). NCBI lineage: Bacteria > Pseudomonadati > Bacteroidota > Flavobacteriia > Flavobacteriales > Weeksellaceae > Chryseobacterium > Chryseobacterium mulctrae. Next base: position 21,009 of record NZ_VAJL01000002.1, read on the forward strand.
AAAAGAAATTCTTTAGAATATGAAATATTTTATTAGTTTTATCGCTGAAAATTAACACACTTAGTACTACAAAAAATTCCTCATTTATGAATGTCCAGCAACGTTTTAACAAAGATGGAGTATAACAGGAATATTAATACCAAAATGAACAAAATTTCTTGTGTATTATAATATGAGCATAATCTTAAGTGTCCAATTGTTCTATATATATTTTTATAAATTAAACAAAACTTATGAAATTTAAATTACTATTTACTGCTTTGAGTCTAGGTCTAAGTTTAGCTGCTTACGGCCAAAACATTTCTTTTGAGTCTGCTGAAGGCTACACTTTAGGAGAAATCAACAATCAACAGGGCTGGAGTTATTACGGAACCACTACCCCCAACACAGCAACGATTATTAACACTACCTCTACATTGGGTACAAACTCAGCGAATGTTTTGGGAACAAACAGTTTTGATGATGGCGGAATTAGAAAGAACGTTGTTGGTTTTAATAAAACAGAATTTTCCTTTGACTATAAGATATCCGCTCTTGATGAATCAGACTATTTTATCGCAGTTAGGGATAATTCAAATACAATATTAGCTGCTTTTGTTATCAATTACGAGCAGGGTAATGTGGCGATTTACGACGGTATCATTGATGATGCAATAGAAACCTCTATTGATGTAACCCCTAATACCTGGTACAATTTTAAAATGGTCGTCGATATGACAAATCACTCTGTACAATATTTCCTTAATAACACTTCACTTGGCAGTAAAAATTTCCTGACCACAACTACGGGTTTCCAAGTCATTGATTTTGCTTATGATGATTTCGATTCGGGATTTACAGTTGATAACATCAAAATCCTAAATGCTGATAATCTTTCGACAGCAGAAATTTCTCAAGTTAATCACCTCAATGTATATCCTAATCCCACTACTGATTACTTACATATTCTTACAAAAGAAAATATAGAAGATGTTGAAATTTATGATCTATCCGGAAAATTGGTAATAAGAGATAGGTCAGGAAAAAATGAAATCTCTGTATCATTTTTAAAAACAGCGACGTACATTATAAAAGTAAAAACGAAACAATCAACTTTTAGTGCAAAATTTAGCAAAAAATAACATCTTACTTTGATTTTAAAATCACTCCAAACTCGGAGTGATTTTTTAGCAGTAAAATAATTTGCATGATATTAAAAACTACTCGGGAACGAACTTAAAAATACTATATGCTTAAATTATCCTTTTTAAATGTGTTTTTCTCCATCTTTTTGGTTCCTCTTATGATGCAGTGTGAAGATGGACGCGGTGGTCCCTGTGATACATATACCCGTTATACCATTGAAGATAATCTTTGTGAATTGTTGCCCGGTAAAATTAAATATGATCAAGGCGAGACAGTAAATTTTAAATTTGCAGTCAAGTCAAAACTCTCAATGAGTGGAAAACAAGTTGATATTTATGAGGAAACAAAACTAAACTCCGGCCTGTTGCTAGTCAATTTATCTGAACTCTTCAAGGGCAACACGGTCATTTTTCTAAAGGGTGACAAGGTGGACGACACAAGATTTAAACCGGTTTACAATAATGCTACCGATTCATATGAGCTGGAAATAAGCATCAAATTAAATCGGGTGGGAATTTACTCTTTTGAATCAATGGCAACTTTCCGAGATCTCGGCGAGAATGATTTTAACTGTGCTCTCATTAACGTCACAACAAATATCAAGGACAATAACTTAGATGATGGGAGAACAGAATTTTCGGTTGATTAATCTTTAAAAAAGAACTGCATTTTATAATAAACAAAAGCGTCGTGAAATTTCAGACGCTTTATTATTTGGTGATTAGAATTCTCATTAGATAATGTTACAAAACGACCTTCTAAATGATTTACATAATTCGGATTATATTAAATTCGGATTTACTCTGTCAATTTTAATGAATCAGAACGAAAACAAATGTCACCTTCAGAGTAGCAATTTTTCTCATTTCGGTATTTATTTGTCGGTTTTTTTAACACTTTAAATTTTTAAAAATAAAGATTAAAATTACCATCTTACTTATCTACACTTTTAAAATTTTATTATTAAAGGAAAGTTTAATTGAATTTTTAATTTCGAACGGGCTAAAAATAATAGGCTACGCCCAATCTGTAAACATTTCTTTTGGCATCATAATACGTTAGAATGAGATCATCATACTGTTTAGTAAAGCCTTTAGAAACGGTACCCTCAATAATAAAATGATTTGATATTTTGTAATCTATCCCTAAATCACCACTTATTCCTACTCTTCTCTTAAAATCATATGGCTGACTTATTTCATCGTCTGGAATATAGTTTAATTTTGGACCTGCCAGCAAAGAGAACTTTTTATAAAAATTGTATTTATAATAAAGAGGTAACTCTAAAAAAGTGACTCTATCAGTGTACGAAACCAGAAAACTGGTTTGAATGTATGTTTTTTTTGAAATTTGTTTTTCTAAAGCTATCCCTCCAAATAATTCCCCTCCGTTACTTAGATATCCCGAACGTTCTCCTATTTCATCGATGGCATTTACATTAGAATAGTTCCATCCAGCCTTAATACCAAATTTCAAAGGATAATTTTGAGAATAGCACAGGAAGGATGCAAAGAAGAAGCAAGCACTAAGAAGTAATTTATCGATGCTTTGATATTGCATAAAATATTTCATTTTGATAATAAAAGTTTTCAAAGCTGAAATTTCTAAATACTAATTAAAAAATCAATTATTTAGAAAACATCAGCTTGATTACCTTGTTTTTAATTTTTAAAAGTCATATCCAATTTTAAAACTTAAATCAAATACTGCTTCGGTTACATTGTTATTAGTTGTAAATGCTGTACCAATACCTAATCCTGCTCTAAACTCATAATTAAAGTTATTGGCAAAATTTCTTCTGAATCCATATGTTGGAATCACATTGACTTGGTTTGAAAGACTCACATTGTTAGCATTGGAGATCACAAACCAATCCGGTATGTAACGGATCTGTAATCCGACATAATTAGCAGAATTATTTTTCGTATTTCTTCCATTTTCAGCACGCTTTGAAATATTGTAATAGTATTTTGGCTGTAAAGTAAATGAAGGATAGAATGCAAAGCCCGTTTTTCCATAAAGATCTCCGCCCCAAATCGCAGGAAACAAACTAGCCTCCAGCCGCAAAGTTGTTCTGTTGGCAATCTTTGTCTCATTATAAAAATCTAAACCGAAAAGCCCTATTTGAGCACCGGTAATATTTTTTTCAACATTATTATCTTGTGCCATTCCATAAATAGACAGTAATGCGAATGATATCAAGTAAAGTTGTTTTTTCATAGGTATTATTTTATTTCAGTTTTTAGATTGTATTTTTTCCAACAATAGATCGTAAAGATTCCATTTTCGTAGGATCAAGGCAACAAAACTAAGAAAATAAATCATCAAAAATTTAAATACCTTTATGCTTACTTGCTAAATGTTTGATGAATTTTGTAGATTCAGAATATTGGAAAGTATAAAAAACGATCTATAAAGCGAATCGTATTACCCTTAGAAATCTGACCCTCTAAACACTTAAAAACCATTTTATTGCGTACAATCCTTGTAATATGCTGCATCATTATGAGTATATTTCCTGTCGTGAGTGAATATTCTAATGTTTATAATGTGAAAGTTATTATTGGTATTGACGGGAAAGAGCTTAGTAGATTAGATATTCTATATCAATACAAATCGGGTAAATGGAATCTTCTAAAAGGAAATTAAACATAATCATAAAATCTCAAAAAACGATAAAATATGATCTAATAATGAAGATGAAACCGATTATATTACAATGTTAGCTGATACAGTAACCACAACAAAACAAGACCTTTGGAGAACCTGCTTCAAGAAATGGTTTGTGGCGATGGTTGCTTGCGTTCTGGATGAAAAACAAGTGAATCAAACTGTAATCGTATTCAGTGGAAAACAAGGTCTAGGTAAAACAACGTGGATGGAAAAACTAATGCCTAAACAATTGAAAGAATACATCTTTTCAGGCACGATAAACCCTAACAATAAAGACACTTTAATTCACTTAGCAGAATGTATGCTCATCAACCTGGACGAGCTCGAAAACTTGAATAGATCAGAAATCGGCAGCTTAAAAGAAATCATTACAAAAACCCATATCAGAATGCGAAAAGCTTATGGCCATAATAATGAAAATATGCCCCGACGCGCCAGCTTTGCCGGATCAGTTAACACTGCCCAATTCCTTAACGATACAACCGGCTCCCGCCGTTTCCTTTGTTTTGAAGTAGAAAACATAGAATACACCCACAAAATCGACATCAATAAAGTTTATGCACAGGCAGTAAAGCTCTATAAATCCGAATTCCGCCATTGGTTCAACCAGGAAGAAATCAAAGAAATCAATGCCAACAATGAACAGTACCAGCTAATGAGTCCAGAAGAAGAATTGTTATTAACATGGTTTGAACCGGCAACGAGAGAAACAGCAAACGCTTTCCTGAATGCTTCTCAAATTGCGGTCCGCCTGGCAACGGTTGCGAATATAAATGTGACAGACGGAACTGTCAATAAATTAGGCAAAGCTTTAAAGAAACATGGCTTTATCCGTATCGTAAGAAACAAAAGCTACGTCTACGTTGTAAATGTTCTCGATGTTGATGAAGTAGACAGAAGAGCACGCAAAAAAGAACATATTGAAACCGATAATTCCGAGGTCGGAAAGTTGCCGTACAGATTTCCGAATTAGTAATCATTTTCTTTAAAATCAGCCAAAAATTATACTCTTTTGAAAAGCGGTGCCAAAAGCACTGCTTTTCTTTATTTTATGGCAGTAAGGGCAGTAACCACTTTTTATCAAAAAATTTTTTTTTATTTTTTTTCAAAAAAAAACATATGAATACGAACACTTATAAAGCAAAGTAAAACACCCTTTTCCTTATTCTGCATTCTACTTCCTACGATTAACAGGTAAATTTTTTACATAAAAAGTGAAAATTTTCTTTTGGTGAAATTTGCTTACGTCCTTACTCCCTTTCTGAATTCCCTCTTTTTTCTTTCATTTGCATTTAGTACATTTAGAAATTAAATTAACTACTAAATATAGCCGCCTAATATGAGAATCATTACCCAAGAAACTTTAGCCAAACCAATTGTGGAACGCGTCAAAAATCTTATTCTTAGAAAATTAAATTTAAAAGTTAGAGATGAATTGATTTTTATAGATAAGAATGTCTTTTTGCAGCTTATTCTAAAAGATATTATAATTCTAGCTATTGCAGATACTGACATTGAAAAAGCGCTGAAAATAGCATTATCAGAAAACTCCGCCTATCGTGACAATCCGGATATACGGAAAAACGAACTCGCAGAGGCAGCTGAAGAGTTTAAAATTGAGGTACTTGCTTTCTCAGACTTTCTTAATAATTTAGAAGAAAACATGGATGATGAAGATATATATGATTGTGTTCTTTCCATTCTCAACTCTGAAGATGAACTTCTTCATGGAAAAATTTTGGAAGTAATACGTCCGAAAATTGAAAGTTTTTTTCAACCCGTTTTGATAGAATTTGGGGAAGACGATTACCAATCAGTCGTACATAATTCTCTTTATTACGTACAGACAATTGCACTTACTGATTCCTTAGAAGAAGCGGCTGAAGAAACTTTTTTCAGTGCAGAGGAAGAGTCTATTGCCCGGGGAATAACTTTAGAATCAACCTTAGAATTGCTTCAAGATTGTAACAAGAAATATGAAGAGGAAATTAAAGCTTACAAGCTTGCTCTAAACATGCATTACCAGAATGCTGAAATACCTGTATCATTCAATGTTTTTAAAAACGCTCTAGCTATTTATGATTAATAAAACATTTACAATTGAAGACTTCTGGCAAATCAAAGGCTTCACTCCTAATGCTAGTCAGCGCAAAGCAATTTTACATACAGAAGGTCCACTTTTTTTAACTGCTGGTCCTGGTTCAGGAAAAACCCGGGTTCTTTTATGGCGAACTCTAAACCTAATTGTTTTTGAAAATGTTAAACCGGAGGATATTTTCTTGTCTACATTCACCGAAAAGGCTTCTTTGCAACTTCGTGACGGTCTGCGCACATTACTTGGTATTGTCACCAACTGCACTGGTAAACCGTATGATATTTCAAAAATGTCTATTGGTACTGTTCATTCCATATGTCAAAATCTAATAACGGACCGTCGTTTTTCAGATGGGGCTGCTCGGAAAAACGCACCTATATTACTTGATTCGCTCTCCCAATATTTCAAGATTTATAACAAACGCTTTTGGCAAAATTTATTACTAGCAGGTGGTTTCTCAGATGAAGAAGAAGCCAACATCATACTTACTGGGTATCTTAATGGGGACGAAAGAAATAATCGCCATATTGCTTGCCTTGCTGTTATTGGCTTGTTCAACAGATTTTCAGAAGAAAATTTGGATCCAGATAATGTAGCCACTGATAATGAAATTCTTTCTGCATTACTCCAGATGTATAAATTCTATAAGAATTCCTTACAAATAAACACATTTACCAAGCAGGTAGATTTTTCTTTACTTCAGCAGGAAGCTTTTCAAGCAATTGAAAATTTCCAAGATTCTGGCCAAGTTTTCAAGCATATCATTATTGACGAGTATCAAGATACCAACGCCATTCAGGAAAAACTGTATTTTGCTTTATCCGCTGGAAATAAAAATATTTGTGTTGTAGGTGATGATGATCAAGCTCTATATCGTTTTCGCGGCGCCACAGTAGAAAACCTTGTGGAATTTGAAAGTAGGTGTAGCAAATCTTTAGGGATCAGGCCTACTCGTATCGATTTGGATATTAATTACCGCTCCCGCAAAAAAATAGTTGACCTTTATAAACATTTTATAGTTCAGTCTGATTGGGAAAACCCGCTTTCTAAAGGAACCTTTTTCAGAGTTCATAACAAAGAAATCAAAGCGCACAGCGTAGACGTAGCACCTTCTGTTGTTTGTTCAAATCACGATAGGACAATCAATGTTTATGAAGAAATTGCAAATTTTGTGCTTCAGTTAAAACAAGCTGGCAAAATTCAAGATTACAATCAATGTGCATTTTTGTTCCCATACTTAAAGGGTAGCAGTCGTGTTGATGGTTTTCAGCAGGCATTTGATAATCTCGGCATACCAGTATATGCACCTCGCGCAAATCCTTTCATTATGGTTGAAGAGGCAAGAGCATTTTTTGGTTTAATGATGAAGATTTTTGGTCGTCATCATTTTGGTCGGGAAGTTTTTGGTGATCAGAAAAGATTTCGTGATTGGATGATTGGCTGTCTTGCTTTTGCGGACGATATTATAAAAGAGGACGTTTCGCTGAAAGAATTTATTCAGGACAAGAAAATGGAGAAAGATGCAGCCTTGTCCGATTATCGTATATTAATTTCTCTAGTTTCTAAAAAGAAGTGGGATACTAATCAGCCTTTTACTTTATCAATGATGAAAGACTTTGCCGAAGTCCCTCGTCTCTCCGAAAAAGCCCGTAAAAACCTGACAAATTCATATTTCAAAAAAATTATTGAATCAAAAGAAAAAGAAGGTACTCCTTATTCAATAAATTACATCATCAACAGAACAACCTCATTAGACTGGACTGTTCTTGACTTATTTTATCAGCTCAATGGCTTCAGATACTTCCGCGAGATGTATCTTCTGGCTGAAGATGGTACAGACGAAGGCCCTATTTGTAATCTTGGCCTTTTAAGCCAATACCTATCCCGTTTTATGGATGAATATGGCACACTCATAACAGCTTCATTTCTAAGTGATGACAAGTTCGTTCGTGTATTCTTCGCCTCCTATATTTACGCTTTGTTCCGTCTTGGAGAGACGGAATATGAAGATAGCGAAGACCCTTTTCCAAAAGGTCGTATTCCATTTTTAACAATCCACCAATCAAAAGGGCTTGAATTTCCTGTTGTTGTCATGGGAGCAGTTTTCAAAAGAGAATCCGGTCCGGATAAAAAAGAAATTATTATCAGGGAACTTCTCAAAAAAGAAGGCGAACCTTTGGATAAGATTTCCCATTACGATAATATGCGTATGTTTTATGTTGCCTTGTCGCGGGCTCAAAATCTTTTGGTCCTGCCTCGCTATACACATAATTCGAATGCAACTCCAATTTTTAAAGATATTTTCGCAAAATACCCTTTGGAATTGATTTCAGATTTTAATATTGATACAGTTCCTGTGGCGGATGTAAAAGACGAAGATTTGGGTAAGAGTTATTCTTATACTTCTGATTACTTGCTTTACAATAAATGCCCTCGCAATTATATGATTTTCAAAAAATATGGCTTCGTCCCTTCACGCTCACAAACGATGTTCTTCGGTTCCTTGGTACACCAGACAATAGAAGATCTGCACCATTTACTTATTAACGAAAGAAATAAAGTCTCAGCTGTATGACAGATCTAGAAATTGAAGAAAAACTCAAAGAGATTTTCGAACAAAATTATGAGTTATTGAAACTGGAAGGCGGTCACGCTCTCACCGAGGCCACAAAAAATGATGCTTTTCAGCAGATCTTATATTATTACCGTAAGCTTAGTGATGTAGCAAAAAAAGTCACAGATACTGAAGTTAAATTAACTTTGCCTGATCAAAAAACCCCAGAAGGTCGTAGTTTTACGATTGAAGGTATAGTTGATATAGTCAGAGAAGATGATGAAGTCTGGATGTATGATATTAAAACACACGATCCACTCTATGTTCGTTCCAATTTAGATTTTTACCAAAAGCAATTAAATGTTTATTCCTACATTTGGGAAAACCTTCGGGGCAATAAGTTGGATCATACTGCTGTCATAAGCACAGTTCTGCCTGATGGGCTGAAAAACTCAATCGTCGAAGGAAATGTTTCAAGAGCAGAAAAAGAATTTGCAGACTGGCAGCCAATTATAGAAATCCCTTTTAAAGAGGAAAATGTTCAATCCACAATTGCGGATTTTGCAGATACGGTGGATAATATAGAAAAGCATTGCTTTACTCCTCCGCCCGTTGAAATACTTAATAGTTTAATTGAAGGTACAAGGTCTAAGTTCGCAACTAGAATTTGCAGAAACTGCGATGCGCGTTTTTCTTGTTCATCATTTAGGGAATATGCTACCTCCATTCAGAAGGGCACTAATATGAACTTCAAAAAATATTATGAAGATTACGGCAGCGATGTGGAGAAAGAAGAATTTATCAATGCATCTTTAATTTCAGAAAGGTCTAATGATATCCAATTATAACTTATACTTAAAGTAACACTACTACAAATATGGCAATCGAAAAACTTAAACCAGATTTTCAATTCGACGAAGAAAGAATTAAAAAACTATACGAAATAGTGCCCGAAGCATTTGCAGATGGTAAAATAAACTGGCATTCCCTTCAGGAAGCATTAGGACATTACAAAGAGGATGATGATGTTGATTCAGAACATTATGGTCTTTTTTGGCCAGGAAAGAGAGAAGCTAGACGTAAATCTGCAAGTCCAAGTACAGGAACACTCATTCCGGCCAATGATTTTTCATCAAAAGCAATTCATTCTGATAACTTATTTATTGAAGGTGAAAATCTTGAAGTATTGAAATTATTGCAGAAGGCTTATGCAGATAAGATTAAGATGATATATATTGATCCACCTTACAATACTGGTAACGATTTTATTTATGATGACAACTTTTCAGAAACTGTTGAAGATTATATGAGAAGAACCGGTCAATTAGATGAAGATTCAAAACCATTAGCCACAAATTCAAGAGTTGATGGTCGTTTTCATAGTAAATGGCTTTCAATGATGTATCCCAGATTACGGCTGGCAAGAAACTTACTTAAGGAAGACGGTGTTATTTTCGTAAGTATTGATGATAATGAGGTAGCAAACTTAAAGTTATTGATGAATGAAATTTTTGGCGAAGAAAATTTTTTAGGTCAATTTGTTATTAATTCTACACCAAATGCTAGGGATTACGGACATATTGGAAAAATGCACGAATACTGTTTATTTTATGGCAAAAATTCTACATTAACTGAAACATATCATTTGGAAGATAAGGATAAAAAGTTCAAGTATTCTGATGATATCGGGGATTATAATATACACCCATTGTACAATAGTAATGTTGCTTTTACAAACATAAATCGACCTAACCTTTATTATCCTTTTTACCTCAATCTTGATAATAATATTGAAGAAGATTTCTATGAGATTTCATTAAAACCTTTTAAGAATTCAGTTGAAATATTTCCACCTAAATCGGTTAAAGATAATATTCAATTTGTCTGGCGATGGGGAAAGGATAAGTCTGCATCGGAAATGAATGTAAATATCATAGGGTATAAAATTTCAGATGATGAGTATAGGATAGTGCAGAAAATGAGAACGACAGAGAAAGTTGTTAGATCATTGCTATTAGAAAAAGAATTTAGCAGTAGAAGAGGTACTTCGGATTTGGAAAAATTATTTGGAAAAAAAACTTTCAGTTTTCCAAAACCTCTTGAACTTATTAAAACTTTTATAAAAGTTGGTTCGACAGATGGCGACACAATACTTGATTTTTTCTCGGGTTCTGGCACATTAGCACAGGCGGTTTTAGAGTTAAATGCAGAAAGTGCTGAAACAAGAAATTTTATTACTGTTCAACTGCCTGTTAAAACGAAATTTGAAATTAACACCGAAATTAAAGATCTTGAGAATATTTCTGATATTACGGAAGCGAGAATTGAAAAATCAATAATTCAATGCCGAAAAATAAATAGTGAAAAAGACTTTTCTTATAAGAAATTTAGATTAAGTACTTCATCATTCAAAATTTGGCAAGATTACTTAGGTTCGGATATTACAGCCTTAGAAAAATTACTTTCAGAAAATTCTAATCCATTGATTTCCGACTGGGAAATAGATAATTTGTTATCAGAAAGGGGTCGGTCGACGAAAAGTAAAAAAAACAGGGTTAAGGATAAAATCTATTAAAATTTAATTTTTAATAGATAAATTTATAAAACTAATTTGGGGAATCCTGTATTTTATTTTTTTTTATCCAGTTATGGAGGTTCGCCGGAGTCGAATTATAGCGTTTTGCTATAAATTTTTTGGTAGAACCATTTTTAAGTAAAGCTTGTATTTCCAATTTGTGAGTATCAAGTTTACTTTTTCCTGGTCCTTTTGGTCTACCTAATTTAATTCCGTTTGCTTTTTTTGTCTGCAGCGCTTCTTTTGTTCTTTTGGAAATCAAGTCCCGTTCAATCTCTGATACCATAGAAAATACCATTGCCATCACTTTACTTTGTATGGTATCGTCAAGTTGCCAGTTTCCTTTGACAGTATAAATATTAATGCCTTTCTCTGTCGCAATAGAAATAATTTCCATGCATTCAAGCATACTTCGTCCCAATCTGGAAAATTCATTTAAAAGGATAGTATCTCCTTTTTGTAAATCCTCTATGATCTCACCAATTTTACGTTTTCTCCAGTGAATCTTTCCGGAGATTTTTTCTTCTACAAAATCTACTTTACCTAAAGATTTGTCATTCGCTAAAAATAAAATTTCTGCTTTATTTTTTTCAAGATCCTGGTCAGCTGTTGATACCCTTAGATAAGCTACATTCTTTGACATAAAAGCTATTTTAAAATTAAAGGTATAAATATTAAATTATTCTATATAAAAAAGTAAAATATAAATATGTATTTTTATTTAATTATAACTTTATTGAAAACGGTCATTTTTACAATGTTATTTTATGGCTTTAAGAAAATCTATAACAGAACAAGAATTTACTTCATTAATAAATATTCCTCAGTCTGGAGAAGAACTTATAAGGATCTATTCTCTTTCAGATGACGATATAATTTTCATTAAGGCATCATGCAGAGGAAAAACCAATCATATTAGAGTATCAGTTTTACTTAGCTACATGAAATTTCCCGGAATTATTATTCCTACTGTATTTATTCCAGATGAAAGAATATTGGATCTATTATGTAATCAGCTAGAAATAGATAAAAGCCACTGGAAGGATTATGATAATTTGGCTGAAACTCGCCAGGATCATATAAATATTTTGAGAAAAAACTATGGATATGAAAATTTCTCTTCAACTTACTATACTGATTCTCTATTCAATTTAACAAAATTTACTTTACAAACAGATAAAGGAATATTAATTGCGCAGCAGTTAGTAAAATTTTTGAGAGATGCTAAAATATTGATACCTAGAATATCTGTTGTACAGAAAATATGCTCAGAAGCCTTAATTAATGCAGAAAAGCAAATTCATGATACCCTGAGTTCTGTATTGTCCAATCATCAAAAACAGTTATTAGATACTCTTCTCAACTTACAGGAAAAAAGCAGCATCAGTCAACTAAATTGGCTGAAGCAATCCCCACAGGCGGTCAATTCAAAATTTTTATTGATGCACATAAAGAGGTTGAAAACTATTAAAGACATTGATCTTCCAAAAGATATTGGTAAGGATATTCATCAAACACGGTTGTTGAAAATAGCCAGAGAAGGCAGGCAGATGACACCACAACATCTAAGGGATTTCGAAGAATCCCGGAGATACGCAACTTTAGTCGCAATACTTCTGGAAACCAAAGCTTCTATTATCGATGAAATTATAGAAATGAATGATAAAATCATCGGTTCTTTGTTCAGATATGCCAAGAATACACAAGCTCAAAAAATGCAGGAATCCGGAAAATCCATGGGAGAACAGCTCGGTGTATTTTTTAAAATTGGAAATGCACTTCTTGATGCCAGAGAAACTGGAGAAGATCCTTTCGATGCTGTTGAATCGGTTATTTCATGGGAAGCTCTGGCTCAAAGTATTTTGGAAGCCAAGAACTTAACCGCTAAACAAAATTTTGATTCACTTTATTTTATATCCGATAAATATTTCACGATCAAAAAATATGGTGGAGAATTTTTGAAAGAATTGGAACTCCGTTCAGCTCCTGTGGCAGAAGATATTCTAAAGGCAATAAATATTCTGATAGATTTATATGAAGGAAAAATAAAAAGACTGCCGGAAAAGCTACCCTCAAGTTTTATAAGAAAAAGATGGGAAGAACTTGTATTTACGGAGAACGGTATTGATCGAAAGTTTTATGAACTGTGTATATTTTCTGAACTCAAGAACCATCTGCGTTCCGGAGATCTTTGGGTACAGGGTTCAAGACAGTACAAAGATTTTGAAGATTATCTTATTCCTTCAGACAGATTTACTGAAATGAGAGATCAGAATGGGGTTCCTCTGGACGTAGCGTTGAATGTAGAAGAGTTTCTTTCGGAACGGATGGAACTTCTTTCCAATAAAATACAAATCGTTTGTAAACTTATCGAAAGCAATGAACTTCCGGACTCTTCTATTATTAATGACAGGATAAAGATTAAACCTCTTGAAAACACAGTTCCTGAAGAAGCTGAAGTTTTAGGAAAAAAAATATACAGTTTGCTTCCTCTCATTAAAATCACAGATCTTTTGAAAGAAGTCGATCAGTGGATGGGCTTCACAGATCAATTCACCCATTTGAAATCAGGAAATAAAAGTAATGATAAAAACTTTTTACTCACTGTAATACTGTCAGATGCCATCAATTTAGGCTTAAGAAAAATGTCGGAAGCTTCTCCGGGAACTTCCTACGCAAAACTTTCCTGGCTTCAGGCGTGGCACATCCGCGATGAAACGTATTCTTCAGCTTTAGCGGAAATTATAAATGTTCAATCCGCGCATCCATTTTCTTCTTACTGGGGAGAAGGAAAAACATCTTCTTCGGACGGTCAGCGTTTTGCCACCGGAAGCTATGCACAAAGAACCGGAAATATTAATCCTAAATATGGAAGCGGTCCCGGAGTTCAGTTTTACACTCATGTCTCCGACCAATACGCACCTTTTCATACCAAGGTTATTAATGTGGGAGTAAGGGATGCAACCTATGTTTTGGACGGGCTTCTCTATCATGAATCTGATGTACAGATAGAAGAACATTATACAGATACTTCGGGGTTTACCGATCATGTGTTTGCTTTGATGCAGTTATTGGGATTTAAATTTGCCCCAAGAATCAGAGATTTGAATGATAAGAAGCTTTTTATTCCTGAAGCATCTACCGGTTATTCTGCGTTATCAGAACATATAGGAGGTAAAATTAACAGTAAAAAAATTATTCAAAACTGGGATGAGATCCTAAGATTGGCTGCTTCCATAAAAAATGGAACTGTTACGGCTTCACTGATTGTAAAGAAGATTGGAAGCTATCCAAGGCAAAACGGACTTGCAGTAGCATTGCGGGAATTGGGTAAAATTGAAAGAACCTTATTTATGCTCGACTGGTACATGAGTCCGGAACTTAGGCGGAGAGTTACTGCGGGACTTAATAAAGGGGAAGCCAGAAATGCTTTGGCAAGAGCCGTATATTTTAACAGGTTTGGAGAAGTCAGAGAACGGAGCTTTGAAAATCAACGGTATAAGGCAAGCGGTCTTAATTTGGTAACTGCTGCTATTGTTCTATGGAATACTGTTTATATTGAAAAAGCAGTGCAGCACCTGAAAGAACAGGGCGAAGAAATTAATGAAGAGTTACTTCAATATCTTTCTCCTTTAGGATGGGAACATATTCACCTTACCGGAGATTATGTTTGGGAAGAACGTATCAAACTTAAAAAAGGAGAGTTTAGATCGCTAAGAAAAGTATAATTATTACTTACCTTAAAATTAATATTATTGACAAATATAAACTTTTAATATTATGTTAACTCCCTTTGTTGTAGAACATTAAAAAGTGAAAAAAAATCTTTTTCGCATGAATTATTTTTCTATATTTGGATTCTAACATTAAATATTAAATTTATGAAAAAAAACTATTTTAGCGTTGTTTTTAACAGTTGGAATTTCAGGGATTGCTTTAGCGAATAATTCAGTACCTAATGTTTCTGAACATAAAATGGAAACAAAAGTTGTAACGAAGGAAAAAGGAGACAAAAAACAAGTTACAACCTACAACTATGTGAATGGAGTGTTATTTTCTTGTACAATTGCAACACATACAAGACAATACGATACTTGTGGAAATTACGTAGGTACAGTTAAAGAATCATACGAAGCTTATGGAAGTGGTTGTAGTGAAGCGGGTGAAGGAGGGTTACTAATTAAAGTAACAAGAATGATGACAGGATTTGGCGATTGCCCTGCAAATTATTAATGACAGCATATATTAAATTTATTATGATTTTGTTCTGTGTTTTTTTCAAAGCACAGAACAATTTTATTGTTTACAATAAAATCATAGATGATGCTGGTGGTAATGAAAAAATTTATGAAAAAAATATACTTGTTTTTCAAGATAAATGGTCTATTTTTTTTAGCTACAGAGGAAGTTTGGAAGAAGTGAATGATTTTTTGACTAATAGTGAAAAAATTAGGAGCAGCCAGATTATAAAAAATTCACTGGATGAGAAAAAATTTTATATAAAAGATAATTCTTTTACTAAGGAGATTCTTTTTACGTTAGACAACTATCAAAAAATTGATTGGAATATTATTCAGAAAGATACGGAAATAATCTTAGGATATAAATGTCATAAAGCTTTAGGGAAATTTAGAGGAAGAGATTTTATTGCTTACTTTACAACCGATTTGCCAGTTGATTTAGGTCCTTTAAAGTTTAGAGGATTACCTGGTGTAATTTTAAAAGTTTCAGATAAAGATAACTTGTTTACCTATGAAGCTGCTAAGATTGTATTAAATTTTCCACAGAAAATTGACATTAATTCTAAACTTCTTTTCTCATTTCCTGAAGAAAAGTCTAAGTACATTGATTATAAAGAATATATAAATATTGAAAATAACTACTTAAAAGATATTAAGTCAAAAGTTGAAGCAAATAGACCAGCTGGAACAATAGTAGTGAGTTCTTCCAAAGAAAGAGACTTTAAGATAGAAAAATCTTTCGAATGGGAAGAGTCTAAAAAGCCTTAATGAAGTATTTATGTTTATTATTCATCATATTATTTCTTAAAATCTCTGCTCAAACAGAGATAAAAGGTTTAGTATGGTCAGAAAATAAACAGGCGGTTTCAAGAGCCAATGTGATTCTTACCGATTCACAGGATAATATAATAACTTTCGTCTTTAGTGATAAAGACGGAAGTTTTTTGCTTAATACGGATAAATTCGGAAATTTTAATCTGAATATTTCTGCGATGGGCTATTTTTCTAAGAAATTCCCTGTTTCTATAATTAAAAGAGGTGAAAGCAAAAATTTTAAAACCATTATTCTTGAGACTGATAAAGTAAAAGAAATAAAGGAAGTAGTTATTAGCAGAACTTCGCCGATCAAGATTAAGAAAGACACTATAGAATATTCTGCTAAAAATTTTTCTAATGGAACAGAGCAAAATGTAGAAGATCTCTTAAAAAAACTTCCGGGAATTACTGTTCTTAGTGATGGTAAAATAAAATTCGGAAATAAAGAGGTTTCCAGGGTGATGATAGAAAATGATGATCTTTTTGAAAGAGGTTATCAGACACTTACCCAAAATATGCCTTCCAAACCTTTAGATAAAGTTCAGGTTCTTAAAAATTATTCAAAAAATAAGCTTCTCAAAAATATTGAAGCTTCAGAAAGTATTGCCCTTAATCTTACATTAAAAGAAGATGCCAAAGGTAAGTGGTTTGGAAATGTTTTGTTAGCTTCTACAAGTTATAAAGAAGATATGCGACAGGGAAAACTCAATCTGATGAACTTTACAAAGAGACAAAAAATCTATTTTCTTCTGAATGCCAATAATTTGGGTTTAAATGAAATGAAGGGTGTAGAATACTTAACCAATCCAAGCTCGGATAATGATGTTGAAAATGTTGGAACCAATATTAACACACTATCAATAATTAATCTTCATCAAAAAAACTTTCAGTTTGATGATAAGCGCACTAATTTTAACAATGATAAGTTAGTTTCACTTAATTATATTTATAATTTTAAAACCGATTGGAAATTAAAGTTTGTAACTATTTTTAATGAAATAGAAAATAGAAACTATATCAATTCTTTTTATAAATTTAATTTTAACGGTTTAGATTTTATTAATAGTGAGGATAAAATATGGAAGCAAAATAACAGAAATATTGTTGGGAAGGTAGAACTTTCAAAAGACTTAAAAAATAACTCAAACTTACAATTCTATAATAAAGTTTCATCCTTAAATGAAAATAATAATAATATTTTTCTTTTTAATGAACAGTTGAATAATCAAATTGGAAAGAATGAACTTTTTGCCAACGAAAATAGATTGACTTACACTAAGAAAATAGATTCATCCAAAGCTTTAGTAGCAGTAGCACGATATATTTTTCAAAACCGCCCATATGATTTTACTGATGAAAATGATGTTTTTTCTCAAATACTAAACAATCCTGATGCTCAAAAAATAAATCAGATTATTGATTCTAAAATGAATTTTGGGGGATTAAAACTTTCTTATCTTAAAAAGTATGCAGAAGAACACAGCCTGGAATTACAGTTAGGAAACGAGTTCAGAAAAGATTTTTTAAGCTCAAACCTTCATATTTTTAATTCAAATAATGAAGCGATAAGTTTTGATAAATCAGAGTTTATTAATCATACAGATTATGTTCAGAATAATGTTTTTGCTCAGATTAAATATAACAAAAAAGTAAAAAATTGGAGCTATGGTTTTACCATTTTAAATCAAATGATTCATTCTGATTTAAATCAAAATAAACAGAATGGTTTCTATGTTTCTCCGTTAGCAAATATTGGTTACCAAAACAGAAAAATAGGAAATTTTAATTTGAATGCAGGAAGGAAATTTTCCACAGTCAGTATCAACGATGTTTATACTAACTATATCTATCAGGGAAACAGAAACTTTAAACAGAGCAATGTAAATTTTGCTGTTTTGCAAGATTGTAATTTAGGATTTAGCTACAACGTGGGAGAGCAAATGTCTCAATATCTTAATTTCAATATTAATTTTTTCAAAAGTGGAGATTATTTGTCTAATAATATGATTGTAAATCCTAATTACACTTTTAATCAAACAATTTTGGTAAAGAATAATAGCAATTTATCTGCAAGCTTAGAATTAAGAAAATACTTAAAGCCTATAAGATCAAGATTGAGTATTTTAAGCTCTTATATGCAATCGGGCTATGAAAATAGTGTAAATAATCAACCTTTAATAAAAACTAAATTTATCAATTGGAAGGCAGCTTTTGAAATGAAATCAGGCTGGACAAAATTTATTAATTATGAATGCGGTTATGAATGGGCATTCAATACTATTTCTTCGAAAGTGAATTCTAACAAATACATAGATCAAAAAGGTTTTTTGAACCTTTATTTTACTATAAATTCACAGTTTAGGATTGAGTCTCTTGTAGAATATTATAAATTTGGAAATACAGCTCAAAAAACTACTCAGTTTTGGGATATTAAAGCGAACTATACTTTAAAGAAGTATAATATGAGTATTTTTATTCAGGGCAATAATCTTTTAAATTCAAACAGTATTCAGAGATACTCAATAAATAATATAAGTGAGAGTTTATACACACAAAGACTGTTGCCACGCCATATAGTGTTAGGTATTAACAAAAATTTCTGATTAATATATAAAATCTATTCAAAGCAAAAAATATGATAGATTTTATCCTTAACCCTGTTTTTTTTACTTTTCGTCGACTGACCCCCATTTACGCCCTGTAATCACTTCAATATCCTGTACATGGATAGTATATTCCAGCTTTCCTATTTCTAAAGATGAAAGTATCATAAAAAGTATATCCATCATCGTAGCCGAATAATCATACCTTCCGGAAGTAATGACATTATGCTGATAAATCATTTTATTCTCTGTATTAACGTCTATTAATTCCATAATTATAATTTGAGAAACAAATGTAAAAATAAAAAACCACGTATAAAACCACAGTGGCTTAAATTATGGTATTTAACACTTATAAAAAGTGGTTTTTAGCTTATAAAAAGTGGTTTTTAGCTTATAAAAAGTGGTTTTTAGCTTATAAAAAGTGGTTTTTAAACTTATAATAGTCTATTAATCAAACAATTGCAGGTCTTTAAAATACTAAAATAAGAAAGTAATAAATATTTAAAGAATACGTTTGTTCAATCGGACTTTTATCTTTTCCATTGGAGCGAAAATTTTCCGGACATCCTGTCATGTGCAGAGTGGAAGAAAAACAAAAAGAAAAAAAAACAGAGATTCGAGAAAATCGGGTTGCGGGCGGATGTTATGTATCACATAATATAATTAATAGATAAAAACTATTGTTAGTGTGGTGATTTGGTGAGCTGTCCGGCTGTCTGATCAAGGCGATATCGCTTCCGGAAGTGATCTGAATTCTCCTTCAGTTTTTCTGTTTTTGCCTTTATTTTTTGCGGAGTGTTTAGAGTGTTTTTTGACTGTTCCGGATTTGCGATTTAGTTAATGGGCGATCTGAAGTATTATCATTTTGGACTGTTTTGATTAGGGTATGAGCTGGGCGATATTTTAGAATTATGGGAGCTGTACCTGGATAAAATAATCATAGGTTGCAGAATAAAAAAAGGAATTGCTATATTTGAGTAGAAAAAGTATGTTTTCAGTAAGGGCAAGTAGTACCTTTTGACGTCAAAAACCTACGCTATCGCTCCGATTTCTGCCACAAAAGGACAACTTGCTTTTCTCCTATCGTCAAAAAGGGACAGCAGAATGCTTTAAGGACTGATGTACGCTTTTACAGAAAGGTAGTTAAAATGAGAATTTTTAATAGTCGGAAAAAACAATACCGGGGAAAATAAAAAGCTCTCCGTGTTGGAGAGCTTAATGATACAATAATAATGAGTTAGTTATATAAAGTATTTTTTAATGACCACTAAGATATAAAATACAACTGAATTATGGAAGAAGAAAATACAGACGATTGGGAATCACTACTCCATGCAGAATTTGAGAAAGTAGATAGACAAAACCAATATATAGAGCGAGGAAAGCTCGGAGGTCGCCCGAAACTAAGCACCCCAAAATCGGAGCGTTTGGCTCTCAGGTTTACTCCTTCAGAGATGAAAATGCTAAAAGAAAGAGCGGATAAAAAAAAGCTGAAGCTTACGGATTACAGCCGTTTGATTCTTTTAGAAAAAAAACTTCCGGACTATGAAAAAAACATTATGCTCACTGAGTATGCAACCAATTTCCGGAGAATAGCCAATTACATGAAGAAAGAAATATTTACTCCCGGAGAGCGAGCAGATCTGCTCAAGGAAATTGAGGGAGCAATAAAAGGCATAAAAACACAGGTAAAATGGTAATCTCTGCATCTACAAGGAATGTGAGTTCCCGATCCATTGCGTACCAGCAGAGCGACAAGGAGCAGAGTGTTGAAGTTTGCCGGAACGGACTTTCCGGAGAGAAGCCGAAAGACCTGTTTGCAGAATTTAAAGAGATTGCGGATAAGAACCCCCGAACCGAAAATAAATACGTTACTGCGGTGATCTCGCCTCCGAAAGAGTACAGCCAAAATTTAAACCTTAACGATTGGGCAAAACTGGCAGAGGATTATTTAAAGCGAGAGAAAATCGGAAGGGATAATCAATATTTGGTGCATCTGCACCAATCTACGGACGACAAACATCTGCATATTATCGCCAACCGTATTGATTTTCACGGTAAAAATCAGGTCACGAGCCATAATATAGGAGAACGAGCATCCAAACATGCGGAAGTATTATCCAAAGAGCGGAGCTGGAAGACGGCAAAAGAAATCAGCGGAGAGAAGAAAGCGGAAATCAAAAACGTTTTACTCCAGGAAAAAGGGGAAAGTAAAAGTTTGAGTGATTTAGTAGACCGTATGGATAAAAGGGGCTACATCATGCAGATCAGCAAGAACTCGAAAGGCTTAAACGGTGCAAGGATCATCCCGAAAGCAGATATAAATACAAACCCTTCAGTATTAGAAAAAGTAACGAAACAAGGCTTTAAATTAAGCGATATCGATCCGAAACTGAAAATTAAAGAAATAGCGTTAGATATCGCAAAAAGCATGACCAAAGATATATCGAGAGACATGGGAATGTCATTATAAACATTAAAAAAATAACAATTATGGAAGAAAATAAGAATCAAAATCAAGGGAAGTTTGACCCAAAAGCAGTGGTTGAAGATTTAAAAATAACTACTGCAGCACTTCAACAGGAAACCCAAAAATTAAACTCCGGAATCTCCGGAATGGATGCAAAGCTGAAGGAAGCCAGAACGCTGATCGATCACAGCCTGAAGGAACTCAAAGAAAGTGTTTTGGATATCCGTGTTGGAATCTCTCCGGAAGATCTGAAGAAGCTCGAAGCCTACAAAGATTATTTTAAGCATTATAAACCGATACTGTACATTTCCCTTTTTGTGATGCTTTCAGGGTGGGGATTGGCTCTATTCGGGGCTTATTCCGGAATGAAGTATTATAAAGAAAGTGTGCGTACCAAAGAGGAAGTAAGAACGCAGGTTCTTCAGGAAATTAACCAGGGCGGAAATATTATCGTAGAAAAATCAAAATGGGATAGTTATGTAGAACAGTCGCAGGTTCTCAGGGCGTGGCAGAAGTCGAATCCCAAAGACAGCGAATCATTAGAAATCTATTACAAAGGCTATCAGGATTTCAAAAAAGGGAAGAAATAAATTGTTTTTTCCGACTATTAAAGCATTTTAGAGCGGTGATAATTGCGCATAAATCGGCTTCGCCTACTCATGTATGTTGAGAGAATTATAAATTCTCTCAACATACATTCGGATAAGCAATCATAATAAAAAAAGGCTTCTACAATTTTGTAGAAGCCTTTGGTCTTTGGTTTGATTGAATTGCTATCTTTCAAATGAGTTATTAAATTTTTTCCCCATTTTTATTAAATTTTCTCTTTGTTCTTTACTAAATCTCGGATTATCAGGATAAGGATTGCTCTTAAATTCTTCTCTTTTTTTGATGTATGCGTCTCGTGTAGTTCTAATTCCAGCTTCTACAGCTTCTATTGTTTCCTGCTTTTTTTCAATTGCAATTATAGATATTTTATCATAACTATTAAAGTCCTCAACATCCATTACAAGACCTGGTAATCCTTTAAATCTATAAGGACCATCTGGAATTGAAATTTCTTTTGTATACCACGCGGTGTATTGCCTTTTATTAAATAAAGTAGTAGCTTTAAAGCAAGTATATCCAAGAATTTTTTTCTGTTCTTTATAATTTAAATTCCAAGTTGGATTTTCAGAATCAAATGTAAAATTATCTTTACCAATAGGGCTTGTTACTGTTACCTTACCATTATTATTAAATACAGAATATTTAATTTTATATTTTGGAAGATCTTTAGCATTAATTTCAATAGGTGCTCCTGTTGTATTAGATAATTTACTTCGAATCGCCTTTCTTGTATCAAGGTGTGCTTGGCTTATATATAAAGAAGAAGATTTACCTAAAAAGAGAGTCATTGTCTCCTGATCTCTTTTTGCCACATCCAAAGTATCTGTATTATAACTATAAAGATACTTTATTTCAAGTTCTGAAGTAATTCTTTCTTTTTGTTGAGAAAATAAAGTAATACTAATTGTAAATAATAATAAAAGAAAAAATTTACTCATCATATAATATTTAAGCAAGTCCCCAACCTTCTACTGGCGCAGCACAAAATTCTTCCATTTGTCTTACTTCGACATCAATACATCCTGGATCATCAACACCTGGTGTGAATTCAAAAGTTTCAGTATAACCACAACTAGATGTAATTGTTACTGGAAAATAAAAAACAGCAGTCTTTGATTCTTTAGATTTAACAGTCTCTTCTGTTTTAGCTTCAGCTGCAAAACTCAATGTAAAGCCTCCTAATAGCAAGGATGCAAATAAAATTTTTTTCATAATTTGAAAGTTTAAAATTTTGTTTTATTTAGTTTGAAGATCAAATATATAAATATTTCTCATTACAATGGAAAAAATAATATATTTAATCATTGATGCAAATATATTGAGGTAATACGACAAAACTTGACGTATTATAATTAATATAACAAATTTTTCAGCCGTCACTTCAGTCTTCTCATTTTTCAAACGTTTGCCGTTCGTTGCTCCTTAGTTCAAAATTCACTAATCTTTATCCAGTCCTTTTTCTTTGGCTTCAATGAAATTTCTCTGTACTAAATTATCAGAGAAGTTTTTAACGCTATGTACTAAACTTTCGTGTATCTCAAGTTGTTTATTATATGAGGTTCTGAAATACTCAATTTGATTTTCCATCGCTTTTAAATATTCTTTAGAACTTTCAATCTGTTCTTTTAGGAATGGGTACTCTGTAATACGTTTTTTAAATTCCTCATATTCTTCTTCAGTAAAGTATTCAACGTAAGGAAATTCCTCATTTTCTTGAATGTCCGCAGGTGTCCGCAGTGTGTCCTGAGATGTGTCCGTAGATGATTTTTTTCTTAACAGTTCAGCTACTTCTTCGGACAAGGTGTATTTGCCCCCGTCAATGCTGATCAAATCAGAAATCCAACGTCTAATAGTACGCTCATTTTTGCCAAGTTCGGACGCTATGTCCGCAGTTGAATATTTTTTGTCCGCCATAACTTATTTTTTCACAGGTAATATTCCTTTTTTCTGATATACACCAACCAAGTAACCAACAGAATTTTCAATTTTCAATTTTCTCTGTCTGATCTTCTCATTTAGTTCTGTAATTAAGATGTCAAAATCCTTTTCTTTTTCTTTTCCGGCAATCAACTCCGCCTGTTCCTGATTAAAGCCATAAGCAACGAGTTTAGAAGCGAATTTTTGAAGATTTATAGATTTTTCAAAATCAATTTCTAATTGTTTAAACTTTTGAGAATTGACATGCAGCGTTACCCAATGAAAAGAGCGACCTCTCTTTTTTAGTTCAAAATCAATTTCAATATCCGTGTTTTCATTGATCTGTTTTTTAGCAATATCTAATACTCTTTCTTTAAATTGACTTATTTTATCAAATTGTTCATTCCCTTTTTTATCTATCAATCCAAGCATTTTTTTTAGTTCATCAATTTCAAAACGCTTACTTCCTACACTTCGCCATTGGCAGGCAATTCCGTACAACCGTTTTGCATATTTTGAAGAACAATTTAGAACTGATTTTAGCTGAAGAGCTGTAAAATTATTTTTCAACTCGAAGAAGTATTGGGAAGCCAACGGATTAAGTGTAACAGTGAAGCTGCCGGTTCCGAGTAAGTATTTAACCCGAGAGAACAACCAAATTTGTTCTAAACTTTCTTTCGTCTCAATTTCAAACATTCGAGAACCGATACTTTCTGTTGCTTCTCTCAATTGTTTTAAGTTCCATTTGGGGTCAGTCGACGAAAAGTAAAATTTTGTACGTTAAGGATAAAATCTATTAGATTTCAATATTTAATAGTTTAAGTAAATGTTTCTAATTTAATCTTGATTTGTTAGATCATCTATGTGAACAATCTCTCCAGAATGGTTGAAGGTTACTATTTCATCAAATTTATATTCTACACCATTAATTTTTTGAGTTCCAATTAACCTATATCTAACTTGGTCACTTTCGGGAAAATAATGTGTCAATCTCCATTCCTCTACGGTTATATATGGTTTATAAAACCAATTTTGAAACATATAATATAATTTAATATATGCTTTTGATGGATTTGAATGTCCGTAAAAATATTCTACATCATCAGAGAAAAAAGGTATTATCCAAGGATATATATTATCAAATCTTTCTCGAATATGTCTAGATTCAATAAATCTTGCCGCTTGTAATTCATATCTATCATCTGTAAAATTATCAGCAGCATAATAATCTTTTGAATAAAATTCTAACTTTAACCATAAACTAAGTACAATAATGATACTAACAAAAATGTATATTTTTTTCCCCTTACTCATTATTTTTTTTCATATTAAATCCTACAATTGCACATATAATTCCTAAGCTGGTTGATAGTAAGAATGGATTTCCCATCTGACTATTAGCTAAAGTAGAGTAAAGCGCCAAAATTGCAATTCCAAAAATATTTCCAAGGACAAAACCGACTATTGCTAACAAGATTTTCATAAATACCCTAAAATTTAAAATGTTTACTAATTTAGATAAATTCTACATTTTTTATTATAGTTGACCTATTATAATAATATACTTTCATAATATCAGCATAATTTAATGATTGACATTGCTTGTTACAAATTTCTCAAAGCTCTAAACTCTCCTTTTTTAAGTTTGATTCTCTCTTCCCAAACATAATCTCCGGTAAGGTGAATATGTTCCCATCCTAAAGGAGAAAGATATTGAAGTAACTCTTCATTAATTTCTTCGCCCTGTTCTTTCAGGTGCTGCACTGCTTTTTCAATATAAACCGTATTCCATAAAACAATAGCAGCGGTTACCAAATTAAGACCGCTTGCCTTATACCGTTGATTTTCAAAGCTACGTTCTCTGACTTCTCCAAACCTGTTAAAATATACAGCTCTTGCCAAAGCATTTCTGGCTTCCCCTTTATTAAGCCCCGCAGTAACTCTGCGCCTAAGTTCCGGACTCATGTACCAGTCGAGCATAAATAAGGTTCTTTCAATTTTACCCAATTCCCGCAATGCTACAGCCAGTCCGTTTTGCCTTGGATAACTTCCAATCTTCTTTACAATGAGTGAAGCTGTAACAGTTCCATTTTTTATGGAAGCTGCAAGCCTTAAAATTTCGTCCCAATTTTGAATAATCTTTTTACTGTTGATTGTTCCTCCTATATGTTCTGATAAAGCAGAATAGCCCGTAGATGCTTCAGGAATAAATAGCTTCTTATCATTTAAATCTCTAATTCTTGGGGCGAATTTAAATCCCAATAACTGCATCAAAGCAAACACATGATCGGTAAACCCCGAAGTATCTGTATAATGTTCTTCTATCTGTACATCAGATTCATGATAGAGAAGCCCATCCAAAACATAGGTAGCATCCCTCACTCCTACATTGATGACCTTGGTATGGAAAGGCGCGTACTGATCGGAGATATGAGTATAAAACTGAACTCCGGGACTGCTTCCATATTTCGGATTAATATTTCCGGTTCTTTGCGCATAGCTTCCGGTAGCAAACCTTTGACCGTCCGAAGAAGATGTTTTGCCTTCTCCCCAGTAAGAAGAAAATGAATGATCGGATTGAGTATTGATAATTTCCGCTAATGCTGAAGAATACGTTTCATCCCGGATATGCCACGCCTGAAGCCATGAGAGTTTTGCATAGGAAGTTCCCGGAGAAGCTTCAGACATTTTTCTTAAACCCAAATTGATGGCATCTGACAGTATTACAGTAAGTAACAGTTTTTTTTCATCAGCTTTATTTCCGGATTTTAGATGAATAAATTTGTCTGTAAAGCCCGTCCACTGATCGACTTCTTTCAAAAGATCGGTAATTTTAATAAGAGGAAGCAAACCGTATATTTTTTTTCCTAAAACTTCAGCTTCTTCAGGAACTGTATTTTCAAGAGGTTTAATTTTTATTCTGTCTTTAATAATAGAAGAGTCCGGAAGTTCATTGCTTTCAATAAGTTTACAAACGATTTGTATTTTATTTGAAAGAAGCTCCATCCGCTCTGAAAGAAACTTTTCTACATTCAAAGCTACATCAAGAGGAACTTGATTCTGATCTCTCATTTCAGTAAATCTGTCTGCAGGAATAAGATAATCTTCAAAATCTTTGTACTGTCTTGATCCCTGCACCCAAAGATCTCCGGAACGCAGATGGTTCTTGAGTTCAGAAAATATGCACAGTTCATAAAACTTTCTATCGGTACCGTTCTCAGTAAATACAAGTTCTTCCCATCTTTTTCTTATAAAACCTGATGGTAGCTTTTCCGGAAGCCTTTTTATTTTTCCTTCATATAAGTCGATCAGGATAGCCACTGCCTTTAAAATATCTTCTGCTACAGGGGCAGAACGGAGTTCTAACTCTTTCAGAAATTCTCCACCATATTTTTTTATCGTGAAATATTTATCGGATATAAAATATAGTGAGTCAAAATTTTGTTTAGCCGTTAAGTTTTTAGCTTCCGAAATACTTTGAGCCAGAGCTTCCCACGAAATAACCGACTCAACAGCATCGAAAGGATCTTCTCCTGTTTCTCTTGCATCAAGAAGTGCATTTCCAATTTTAAAAAATATACCGAGCTGTTCTCCCATAGATTTTCCAGAGTCCTGCATTTTTTGTGTTTGTGTATTCTTTGCATATCTGAATAAAGAACCGATGATCTTATCATTCATTTCTATAATTTCATCGAAAATAGAAGCTTTGGTTTCCAGAAGTATTGCTACCAATGTTGCGTATCTCCGGGATTCTTCAAAATCCCTTAGATGCTGTGGTGTCATCTGTCTCCCTTCTCTGGCTATTTTTAGTAATCGGTTTTGATGAATATCCTTACCAATATCTTTTGGAAAATTAATATCTTTAATTGTTCTCAACCTCTTTATGTGCATCAGTAAAAATTTTGAATTGACCGCCTGTGGGGATTGCTTGAGCCAATTTAGTTGACTGACGCTGCCTTTTTCCTGTAAGTTGAGAAGAGCATCTAATAACTGTTTCTGATGATTGGACAATGAAGAACTCAGGGTATCATAAATTTGCTTTTCTGCATTGATTAGGACTTCTGAGCAAAGCCTTTCAATTGTATTGATAGAAGGAAGCTGTATTTTATTTGTCCTTAAATAAGTGATGAATTCCTCAGCTATAATTACAGCTCTATCTGTTTGTAGTGCTTTATCATGAATATATTTTAAAGAAGCTTCCTGCTCAAATTCACTATATGTTTTGAAGCCAAAAATTTTTCTGATTAATGTAATATGCTCTCTTCTGGTTACATCCCGAACAGCGTATTTTTCCCAAACAGATTGATTAATATTAAGTTGTTCGCAAACATATTGTAATAGCAAAAACTCCGGAGTTTCGTTAGATTTTAAAACCTTGCCTGGAAACCGTAGATAACATAGTTGTATAGCAAACCCTAATTTGTTTGCAGTGCCTCTACAATTTTGCTCAATAATTATAATATCAGATTCCGCAAGAGTATACCAACGTATGATGTCTTCTTTTAAAGAAGGAGACTCAATTAAATTTTCTTTCTCTTTTTCAGATAATATTTTTCTTAAAGCCATAATTTCAAATTATTCTTTGCACAAACGATCCTTTTTGCAACAGAAATCAGAATGTTCGGGAAGCATGAATTTTACAGTCGCAAAAAAGTATTGCAAAATAAAAATATTTTGCGATATGTTTGTGCGAAATTTTTATCTTTGTGTAAATAATCTTATCATGAAAAGTATTGTTATTTATCCGGATAACCCAAAACAATTCTCCGTTATTGAAGCTTTTTTAGAAGAAATGAAAATCCGTTTTAAAAGGCAGGAAGACACTATAATTTCTGAAGAAATAAAACAATCTGTCTTAGAAGGTATAAAAGATGCAGAAGAGGGAAGGCTCATTTCAAGTGAAGAAGTAAGAAAAAAAGCGGAGGCTTTATGTTCGAAATAGAATGGACTGAAAAAGCAGAACGTTTATATCTGGAAGCTTTGGAATTTTGGATCAACCATAACAAGTCTGCCACTTATTCAAAGAAGATCGTAAAACAGGTTTCTGAAAAAGAAGATTACATTGCCAATAATCCATACGCAGGACAGGAAGTTTTTGATATTTCTAGTGTACGTTATGTAGTTGTCCTTAGAAAATTTTTAATTTTTTATAGAATCAATAACAAAACAATTCAAATTCTTTCCTTTTGGGACGGACATAAAAATCCACAAGATTTAGAATTATAAAATACTATCTATGTTAATAGGATATGCCAGAGTCTCCACTCAGGAGCAGGATAATTCGCTTCAGATTGAAGCTTTGAGAAAAGCCGGTTGTGAACTTATCTTTGAGGAAAAGGTTTCCGGAGGAAGATGGGATCGCCCTAAACTTAAAGAACTTCTTAGCCATCTTCGCAAAGACGATATTGTTATTGTCTGGAAGCTGGACAGGCTTTCCCGATCACTGAAGGATCTTCTCTTCTTGATAGAACAGATTGAAGGTAAAAAATCGGGATTCCGAAGCCTTACAGAATCTATTGACACAACCACATCTTCAGGAAGAATGATGATGCAGATGGTAGGAGTTTTTGCGGAATTTGAAAGGGAAATGCTTAAAGAACGTACTAAAAAAGGACTTGAACACGCCCGAAAAGAAGGAAGAATCGGGGGGAGAAAACCTAAACTGAAAGAAGTCCAAAGAAAAGAAATAAAACATCTTATCCAATCGGGACGAAAAACAGCTCCCGAAGTAGCCAAACTATTCGATGTTCATCCGGCTACTATTTACCGACTAATTAAATCAGTTTAATCTATTAAAACAAAACCTTTTAATAGATTTTATCCTTAACGTACAAAATTTTACTTTTCGTCGACTGACCCCTATATATGCCATTTTCAGCATACGCAAGGGAGTACGCAAGTGCAATTATTAAGAACCTCATGAAAGAAAGCATCCGGAAAGAGGATTTTTGGAGCAGATCTGCAACGGATTTACTTACTGCAGTAATTTGGTATTTAAGAAAAAAACACCCTCAATATTGCGATTTGCCCCATGCTTTGGCTCTTCTTCAAAACCCTTATAAAGAATTGATTGAGAGACTTTGTGAAGATAAAGAGGTTCGGAGTATGATTATTTCCATTGCTACTGCAGTAGAAAGCGGAGCGAGTGAACAGATAGCCGGAGTAGTAGGAAGTTTACAGGGAGCTGTTGCACAAATTAATACTCCGGAATTTATGTGGATTTTTGGAGCTGATGAATTTGATTTACGGTTAAATAGTTTAGAAAACCCTAGTATTATGGTTGTAGGAAGCCATCCTACAATATCCGGAACAATTGCGCCTCTTTGTAGCCTGGTTACTTCTGTAGGTTCTAAAATGATGAACCAACCGGATAGATTGCCATCAACTGTGATGCTGGATGAATCACCTACGGTATTTATTCCGAATATAGAAGTAATTCCGAACACAGGGAGAAGCAATAAAATATCGACAATTTTATTCGTTCAGGATTTAAGCCAATTAATTGATGGTTACGGAAAAGAGAAAGCAGATGTATTGTTTTCTGCTTGTGGGAGTCATTTTTATGGAAGGGTTGCAAGTAGTCATACTGCAGATATTTTAAGTAAACAGTTTGGAAAAGAAGACAGACTTTTTGAAACTAAAAGTACAAATAAGAAAAATACATCCATATTACAGAATAATAAAGGGAAAAGTTATTCTTACCAGGAAAGAGATGTTTTTAAGAGTTCCGAATTTATGAACTTAGGAGTAGGAGAGTTTGTAGGACGCATTGTAGAAAATGAAAATCCTTTGATTTATGCTCAATATAAAATGAGTAAAACAAATACAAAGGTAGATTTAGCAAGTGTAGTTCCGAGAACTAGTCCAAGAAAAATACAAGAGTATTACGAGAGAGTATCAAAAGAAGCCGAACAAATTTTAAAAGGAGAATTGGAATATCCAAAGGCAGTAAACAGAGAAGAACTGATTAAACCCACATTAGAAGAAGAGCAGGAAAGAAAAGAATCACAGGACGAAGATTTTAATTTTATTAAGAAAGTAGGCGGAGAATAGATAAAATGAGAAATCAATCGGAATACAGAATTTTATTAATTGAGTATAGATCAACTTCGTAAAAGAGTATATTTATATTTGTGAATTCGCAAAGTAAATGCAAAAAACTTTAACTAAAACCCTAATATTTGCATCTACTATACTATTTTTTAAGCAGAGTAGATTCAATCAAATTATAAAAACAAATGAGAAATATAATTCCAATATCAGGTAAGGATTCTTTAGCTACAGCAATAGTTCAAAGAACAATAGATCCTGAACTCGATTATGAATTTGTTTTCAATCCTACTGGTGCTGAATTACCTGAAGTACTTACATGGATTGATAAAGTAGAAGGATATTTGGGAAAAGAAATTATAAAAGTTGGTGCTAATCTTAATGATATTATTGAGAGTTACAATTATTTTCTTCCAAATGGGCAATCAAGATATTGCACAAGACAGGCAAAAATCGAACCTTTTATAAGCTGGATTAATGGAGAAAGTGCGAAGGTGTATTATGGTATTAGAGCTGATGAAAATAGACAAGGCTTTAATAACTCTACTAGTCCTAATATTTTGCCAGTATATCCATTGCAGGAAATGGGAGTTAATCTTTCCGGAGTATATGATATTATTAATACAAGAGGTTTGAAACCTCCAACATTTTTCTGGAAAAGTGTATATGAAGAAGTTTGTAGAATCATAGGAACTGACGTTAGGTTTTTACTACCAGAATGGTATTTCGACATGCTCTTCGCATGGAGAAGTAGAGCCAATTGTTATTTCTGTTTTAATCAAAGATTATATGAACTTGTGGGGCTTTTAGAACACCATCCGGATCTATTTGATATTGCAGAATCATACGAGTATAAGGGCGGTGATAATCCTTACTATTGGAAGAAAGATTATCCATTAAAAAAAATACGTGAAAATGCAGATCGTATCAAGAAAAAAAGGATTAATACTATTTGTAAAATAATAGCACCAAAGATGATTTTAGAGCTATTTGAGGAAGAAGATTTCTTTGATATACTTGAATTAAAGAGTTGTGGGCTTTTCTGTGGCAAATGATTATTTGCATTTACTTAGAAAATTTTCGCATCAACTATGCAAATTCGCATTTACTTTACAAATTGACAATATTACATGGTTATAAAAATTACGATATTACGTTTCCTCAAATTTCCTAACTGTTGTGAATTTTAAGCACAAAAAACTCCTACAAAAAGTAGGAGCTTTTAATGAGTTATTTATCTTTTATATAACTTAAAATTATTTAAATATTTCTTAAATAATGACCATATGAATAATACAATTAAGCCTAATAAAAATTCTATATAGAAGATAAATTCTATATAGCTAGTAATTAGCAATATAAGGATGAAAAATCCTATTAAATAACTAAATAAATGTTCCTTTTTTAATAAGACTAAAATACTATAAATAGAACTACCAAATATTACTGAAATTATAAACTTGGTGACTGGAAATTCCATATTTTTAGTAAAGCCACCAGTTATAATAACAATAAAGAATATAGGAGCTATAATTTTATAGATTCTTTTCATACGATTATTTTTGACAATCTTCTAAACATGCAAGTGCTTCATACCCAGCTACGGCAAATCCAGCCGTTCCACATGCCCATCCTGCCCATAAAGCAAAAGGACCGGCTACAGAAGCACATGTAGCAGCCCCTGTTGCTGTGTAAAATACCATTTTTGCTCTTCCTAGTTTCGAACAAGTAGAACATTTAACCTTACTTCCTAAACTTATCTCATTGTAATATAAATCACTTGCACTTTCTATAA
The DNA here is from genome assembly GCF_006175945.1 of Chryseobacterium mulctrae. Lineage (NCBI taxonomy): Bacteria > Pseudomonadati > Bacteroidota > Flavobacteriia > Flavobacteriales > Weeksellaceae > Chryseobacterium > Chryseobacterium mulctrae. Next base: position 53,535 of record NZ_VAJL01000002.1, read on the forward strand.
TGTTGTATAGATCAGTCTGATTATATTCGTACAACTGAGGAAATTTAGAATATATTTGCTTTGAATGATAATTGAGTTTAGTCTTAGCATCTGTTACTTCTTGTTGAGTATATCCTGATAAAGAAATAAAATAAGCATCATCTTTCTGAGATTCTAAAGTTTCTCTATTAAAATTAGCTACAAAATTTTGTTTCTTTGGCATTTCTTCAAAAAAAACAATCATATCAGATAAAGCTCTAAAATCTACATCCTCAGACAAAGCAGTTGGTAAATCTTTATCGCTTATTCTTGCCATAGTTTTTGAATCACCTTTTGCAGTAGTCGTGTTTTGAGTTAATTCTGAAGAATCATTTTCACTACATGAAATTAAAGTAGTTAATGAAAATAGAGCAACTGTGGCAGCTGCTAATAAAATTTTAATTTTTTTCATAATGTTTATTTTTTATGGGTTAAAGTGTAGGCGAATATAAATATTATTTTTAGTTTGTGAAATAATATTTATGTATTTTTTTTTTTCAATACTCTAATTAATAGTTATTTGTAATTATTAAATATCATTATTAATGCAAAAGTATAGGAGAAAAACGACAAAACTCGACGTGTTAAAATAAAAGCTGAAAATATTCGAAAAAGTTTATTGCTCAGTAGTTTTTTTTACGCCTACACCAAATTTGTTATAAAATAACAAAATAGGAAAAATTTATCTTTAGGACATGCAGGTGGGCGACCGCAACTTTATTTTAGATAATGTAATATTATTAATCCTTTCTCTATAGGATTTACAAAGAATTGAAAATTTACAAGTTCATACATGTCAGATTTATGGTAGCAATAAAAGGGAAAAAAATAAAATGTTTAGATTAAAAAGGAGTACTGAATTTCAGCACTCCTTTTTATATTGATAATAATTTAGTATCTAGGCAAATTCGAATTTATCTAATTCAATATGCTTTTCTTCAAACTCTTTTTCGGCTTCTCTTAGATCGTAAGCAGTTTGTAAGCGAATCCAAAATGCAGCATTACCTCCAAAAACTTTGGAAATTCTTATTGCCATAATGGGAGTAATTGCGCTTTTACCGTTAACAATATTAGATAAAGTAGGTCGTGTAATACCTAGAAATTTAGCAGTTCTATCAACTGTTAATTTATTTGGTTTAATAATCTGGTTCGAAATAATTTCACCAGGATGCGTATTGTGCTTGATAGCACGAACTATAGGTTTCATATAATAAAATTCGATTTTTCGGTTCTACAATCTTAATGAGTATCTAATAGATCTAGATCATAAGCATTTTTACTTTCAAATCTAAAAATGATGCGATAATTACCAGTAACGTCCACAGACCAAAACCCTTTTAATTTCCCCTTTAATGGATGCAATCGCAGTCCTTTAAAAGGCTCAAAATCTTGAGGAACTTCTTCAACACTATCAATAATATCTAAAATTTCACGTATTCTATCAATCATTTCTGAGGGTAATTTACTAGAATCATCTTTCGTCCAGTATTTTTTTAAGCCTTTATGCGTTATAGAATAGATCATTACTCTTATTAATTGTAAGGTGTAAAGTTACGCATTACGTTTTAGATATGCAAATTATTATTTATTTTGAAAAAATTTCAGTTGTCAATTCCTCAGTCTTCTTGTTTTTTTCAAAACACTTGACGTTCGTTGTTCTTTTGTTCAATTTTTTAAGATTCGGATATTTACAGAGCAGACGATATCAAAAAAATAAAATAGCATAAACAAGAAAATCCGGAATTACTTCCAGATTTTTATTTTAAGAAAAAGAACTGTTCAGATTTTGTAAATCCTGCCGTTAAGTTGTTCAGATTTTATAAATCCTGTTCTTTTCTAAAGCAAAGATATGTATTATTAATTTAAAGGTTCACCAAATAATAACATATCAACATCATGTCTAATTTTTAGTTCAGACCAGGAAATATTTTTATTGTAGGACAATTTATCTATTTTTTCATCTTGCTTTTGAGCAAAATAATGCAATCCTAAAATAGACACAAAGTTTAGGACAAGCAATGCAATGATTAAATTTTGTTTAGATACATTTTTCATATTTATTATTTTTAAAGTTATTTTTATCTAATTCTAATACTCAATTTCATTATTCCAATTCTTTCATTACTTCTTCACGACTTACTTTAAAATATGTTCTTTCAATAGCATTTAGAACAAGAGTTTTAATATCTGTATTTTCTTTAAATGCTTTTTCCCTTAAAAACTCATAGGTATCTAAAGGCATATTCATAAGGAATTTTTTTGTCAATGGTTTCTCTTTAACAGGGACGACCATTTGCAAAGGTGTTTTTCTTTCTTTTGTAAGATTTTTTGCAAAATCGCCTAATTTAGTAGGTTTTCCCATAATATATATGTATATACGGATATATGATTTTAAATTCTTTCCAATACTTCACGAGTTAGGTTTTCTATCTGAAACTTGGCTTTTTGGTCTGTAATTTCATTATTTATTGCAGAACGAGTAAAAGCTACCAAGTCGGAAATGTAATTTTTTGCAATTGGGATTTTATGCTTTTCCATTGCTTCGTGCATTTCACCGGTTAATGTGGTATTTGGTTTTACCATATTAAAAACAATTAACGCCTTTTTTTCGCTCTTTGAATCTTTAATAATACTTATTGTGTCTTCTATTGCTAAGAGGTCATAAATTCCGGTTTTTGTAGGTATTACAATAACATTTGCCAACTTAGCCAATTCAGGAAGTTTCTCATTAAGATAGGGCGGAGTGTCAATAAAAATAAAATCGAAGTCTGATTTTAAGACATCATTCATTTCATCTGCAGAAAAAACTGGAATATCTGATGCCGTTCGGGAACGCCATAAAGAACCCTGTAAATCCAAATCTATAATGCAGACTTTAACCTCATTATTTAACGCTAAAGCCATATTAAAAGTCAGGGTAGACTTTCCTACACCTCCTTTTTGGTGCGTTGTTAAAATGATTTTTGCCATATTATATATACGTATGTGTGTATTTACGTATATACAAAAATATGCAAAAAAAATTAATTTATTTGTTATTCAATTAGATATATAATTTTTGGTTGTGATTTGGCAAAATGGTGCGAGGAATTGTACCATTTTTTTATTTTATTCTCAGTTTGATACCCCTACAGAATGAAAAAAGACAGCTAAAAAACCGTCTTTAAAAAACACAAAATGATGAAAATTGCATTTCTGCAACTCTGCAATATAAATATATTCTTTTTTCCGAATGTATGTTGAGAGAATTTATAATTCTCCTCAACATACATGAGTAGGCGAAGCCGATTTATGCGCAATCAAAAAAAACATTGCTTTAGAGGTCTTTAAACTTCCGGTACTGCTCAATTCCCATTTTTTCTATTACAAAATCTTCCATCCCGATATCTCTTTTTTCTCTAACATATCGGGTAAAGGATAAAATACTTTTACAGGCTTCATATCCTTTGGACTGCATATCTTTTCTAATGTTTTCTTGCAGACCCTCTAACCATTCTGTATAATCTTCCAAAGTAGGTTCTATGGGTAGATGATGATAGAGATAGCTTGCATTACCGTAAGAAAACAGCAAAGAATGATACTCTTTGTCTTGTTCTGCAAGGTTACTAATGAAATTTTCCTGCGCTGTATTGTATTTTTCTAAAGGATGTTTTACGGTTATCATTTGATAAAGATATAATATTTATGGTTTGGAGCTTAAACCTGTTATAGTCGAAAAAACAATTCTTCCCTTTTTTTCTTTGTGTTTTCTCCTTCTCCATACAATAATTGGAGTATAGAAAATTTTATATAAAAAATTATTTTCTTTTTTTCTGTCAATTTCTTTTATAGCAGTTGAAATAAAATTTTCAATGTTTTTATAATCATAGTACGCAATTCGCAAAAGATTAATTTTCTTTTTTTTACAATAATTGTTCTTTTTTAAATCACTTGAAATTGTTTCCAAAAATTTCTCTAAGCCTTTAAAGTGATTGACAGCTTCAAAATGTTGTAAACCGTCAAATTCAATGCATAAATTATATTTTGGAAGATAAAAATCATAAGCTAAACTTTGTATATTTTTCAAGTTTGGAAATGTTTTTTCTTTGCTGAATTGCAGTTTATGAAGAAGCAAATATCTCTCTACTTTTTTCGCTCCTTTTGATTCTCCTGGTTTACATTTAGGGCAAGTAGCAGTAGATTCTTTTATATGTTGTTTATAATGCCAACTAGGAGTATTACAATTTTTGCAAATTAGATTAAATTTTATTTTTCCCCTTCTGTCTCTACCAATTCTATTATTATATTCAAATTCATCTTCCAAATTTGCAGAAAAAATTAATTGTCTAATTTCGGATATATAATCTTCTGCAGTTTTTCTATATTTTCTTTTTTTATTACAATGATTACATCCTCTCTGGATTCCTATATTGGTTGCTGATTGTATGAAAGGCTCAGTATGGTCTAAGATATTGCAACCTAATTTTACTAAATTATTTCCAAAATCATCTTGCAGTATCTTTCCTTTTTTATCTTTTAAAAAATCAATGATGTAGTAATTTTCGCTAATAATTTTATCATTAGAGCTTTTGATAATCGTTTTTAAATCCTCAATACACAAAGATCTAATTTCACTTCTTATCTCAGAAAGACATCCCGAGCAATTATAAGATTTATCTGATTTACTATTTGCACTTATAGAAAATACAGGATTTTTACCGTTTTCATCTTTATGTTTCAAGCATTCTACTTTTACCATTTTTTTATTTTCTTCATTAAAAAAAACTTTTAATGGTTTATAAAAAAACTCTCCTGCAATAAATTTTTTTGTAAGATCGTTGAATGTATTTTCTATATTAATTTTCCTTTTCTCTTCATGTTTTTTTTCTTTTTTCTCTTCCCTGCATTTTTTACAATCAGGTGTATATCCATGAAAATGACCATTTAGTGTCTGAGTTATATTTGTTTCTTGATGAAGAGTACAATCTAAAGTAATAACGTTATTTTCAAAGCCTTTAATATTATAAATATCTCCAAAGAGTGTTATAGATTTTTGTTGAATACTATCGACTGTATATTTACTATTGGATTCCGAAAAACAACCGGAACAATCAGAGGGCTTAGCCTTATAATCTAAATTAGTATTTACTAGATTACCATGTTTATTACAAAAGGCAACTACTTTTCTCCTATAATATTTGTCGGGTTCCCCCACATGTAAAATAGTATAGGCTCCAACACCATGATGCAGATCATACATTTTTTGTACATACTCTTTATTTGTTTTATGTTCTTTGTGTTTTCCCATGTGGTATTATATATTGATCCAATCCTTTTTCTTTGGCTTCAATGAAGTTGTATAATTTTTAAGGTTTAATTTTTTACAGGTAATATTCCTTTTTTCTGATAAACACCCACCAAGTAGCCGACAGAATTTTCAATTTTCAGTTTTCTCTGTCTTATTTTCTCATTCAACTCTGTAATTAAGATGTCAAAATTGGATTCTTTTTCTTTTCCGGCAATCAACTCTGCTTGTATTTGAGAAAACCCGTAAACGACCAGTTTTGATATGTATTTTTGATTATCTATGCTTTCTTCAAAATTTATTATCAGCTGTTGAGCCATTTTAGCGTTAACATAGATTTCAACCCATCGAAAAGAACGCCCCTGTTTTATCAATTTATAATCAAAATAAATGTCGCTTTCTTCATTGATTTGTTTTTTAGCAATATCCAAAACATTTTTTCTAAAAGCAGATATTTCTTCAAACTGTTCTTTCCCTTTTTGGGGTCAGTCGACGAAAAGTAAAAAAAACAGGGTTAAGGATAAAATCTATCATATTTTTTGCTTTGAATAGATTTTATATATTAATCAGAAATTTTTGTTAATACCTAACACTATATGGCGTGGCAACAGTCTTTGTGTGTATAAACTCTCACTTATATTATTTATTGAGTATCTCTGAATACTGTTTGAATTTAAAAGATTATTGCCCTGAATAAAAATACTCATATTATACTTCTTTAAAGTATAGTTCGCTTTAATATCCCAAAACTGAGTAGTTTTTTGAGCTGTATTTCCAAATTTATAATATTCTACAAGAGACTCAATCCTAAACTGTGAATTTATAGTAAAATAAAGGTTCAAAAAACCTTTTTGATCTATGTATTTGTTAGAATTCACTTTCGAAGAAATAGTATTGAATGCCCATTCATAACCGCATTCATAATTAATAAATTTTGTCCAGCCTGATTTCATTTCAAAAGCTGCCTTCCAATTGATAAATTTAGTTTTTATTAAAGGTTGATTATTTACACTATTTTCATAGCCCGATTGCATATAAGAGCTTAAAATACTCAATCTTGATCTTATAGGCTTTAAGTATTTTCTTAATTCTAAGCTTGCAGATAAATTGCTATTATTCTTTACCAAAATTGTTTGATTAAAAGTGTAATTAGGATTTACAATCATATTATTAGACAAATAATCTCCACTTTTGAAAAAATTAATATTGAAATTAAGATATTGAGACATTTGCTCTCCCACGTTGTAGCTAAATCCTAAATTACAATCTTGCAAAACAGCAAAATTTACATTGCTCTGTTTAAAGTTTCTGTTTCCCTGATAGATATAGTTAGTATAAACATCGTTGATACTGACTGTGGAAAATTTCCTTCCTGCATTCAAATTAAAATTTCCTATTTTTCTGTTTTGGTAACCAATATTTGCTAACGGAGAAACATAGAAACCATTCTGTTTATTTTGATTTAAATCAGAATGAATCATTTGATTTAAAATGGTAAAACCATAGCTCCAATTTTTTACTTTTTTGTTATATTTAATCTGAGCAAAAACATTATTCTGAACATAATCTGTATGATTAATAAACTCTGATTTATCAAAACTTATCGCTTCATTATTTGAATTAAAAATATGAAGGTTTGAGCTTAAAAAATCTTTTCTGAACTCGTTTCCTAACTGTAATTCCAGGCTGTGTTCTTCTGCATACTTTTTAAGATAAGAAAGTTTTAATCCCCCAAAATTCATTTTAGAATCAATAATCTGATTTATTTTTTGAGCATCAGGATTGTTTAGTATTTGAGAAAAAACATCATTTTCATCAGTAAAATCATATGGGCGGTTTTGAAAAATATATCGTGCTACTGCTACTAAAGCTTTGGATGAATCTATTTTCTTAGTGTAAGTCAATCTATTTTCGTTGGCAAAAAGTTCATTCTTTCCAATTTGATTATTCAACTGTTCATTAAAAAGAAAAATATTATTATTATTTTCATTTAAGGATGAAACTTTATTATAGAATTGTAAGTTTGAGTGTACGTCTTCAAACTAACTTGGACATTTTGGAATAAATCCTTAAGGAGTATTTAGGGTTATAAATTTATAAATTTCTGTTGAAAATACAACTGTCTTCTTTTTCGGATTGAATCCGATTTTATTTGTCTTCTTTTTTCCAAAATTTGCTCAGATCTTCCGAAGTACACATCTGCTGGAGGAAGGTTTTTCAAAGATTCGTGATATCGCTTGTTATTGTAGTTTTCTACGAATTTTTCTAAAGCTTCCACAAGTTCTTCAGGATGATAGAAGTGATTGAGTTTTACCACATTTTTCATCGTTCTGTGGTATCGTTCTATTTTCCCTTGGGTTTGCGGATGCATCGGCTTTCCGTGAACCTGCTTCATCTTCAAATCGTCTTTCAGGTAGGTTCTGAGTTCGTTTGATATGTAGCAGGAACCATTGTCTGAGAGTAATTTCGGTTTGGCTTTAGACTTTAATTTTGCTTTTTCAATCGCTGTATTTACTGTTCTTTTCACATCTTCAGCCTTCATCGAATCACAGAGTTCCCAGTGGATGATATACCTGCTGTAGTCGTCTAAAACAGTGCTCAGATAGTACCAACCCCAACCAATCACTTTAAAATAAGTGAAATCTGTTTGCCACATTTGATGCACAAATTCTGTCTTATCCTTAAATTCATTTGCTGCTGAAAGTAAAAAATGATTCGGTGCAGGGATTAAATCCCGTTGCTTCAAAATCCTGTAAACACTGGATTCTGAGATGAAAATACCTTGTTCATCGGTAATTTTGTGCGCCAGTTCTCTTGAGGAAAGTTCTGTATGTTCCAAAGCGATTTCTACTACCAAATCTTTTTGTTCTTCCGGAATGCTATTCCATTGTCTTTTAGATGTTCTTTTGGACGTTTCCAAGCCATCGTAGCCGTTTTCAAGGTATTTCTGATACCACTTATAGAAAGTACTTCTTGCAATCCCAAAGCTTTCCAAGGTTCGTTTTACACCAATTTCACTCGTAGTAACTTCTTGAATAATTTCGTATTTCTCACTTGCTGATAATCTCATAAACTTTCTGTATTTATGGGTCAATCCAGCATGTCTAAGCTTTTTTTTACAATGTCATAGCGCAGAACCAAATCGGCAACCATTTCCTTCAGTCGGGCATTCTCTTTCTTCAAATCCGACACTTCATCACTCGTGGCTTCTCTAATGACATCGCCGTTGAGTCGTTTTTTACCGGCTTCCATAAATTCTTTGTTCCAGGAATAAAACTGAGATTGGGCAATATTATGCTGTCGGCATAGTTCCGCTACAGAAGTTTCTGCACGAAGCCCTTCCATTACGATTAAAATTTTCTGCTCGGCTGTAAAGATCCTCCTTGTATTTTTACGGATGTCTTTTATGAATTTTTCGGAACTTTTCTTTTTAGGTGTTTCCATAATTAAATGTAATTCTTTTTTTGAAAACACTCCTTAACTTTTATACTATATAGTGTCTACTTTTTGCTGACGATTTACAGGAAATTAAAAAACAAAATTATAACAATATAACAATTAATTAAATCATATAATATTATGAAAAAGGCTACAATTATTATCATCGGAATATTTGCAACAGCAATTCTATTAAGCCTTGAATTTTATATAGGCTATGAAATGGGTTACCAACATCATAAAGATGAAGCAAACGGAAGAGCCAAAGAAATGATTCTTAACGATGAAATTCCTAACTATTATATGGTCGTTGGAACTTTGGATTTTATCATCAATAATAAATCCGGAGAATTGGAAGAAACTTTAAAAAAATAATTATGAAAAAGTTAATTTTCAAAATAAAATCTTTTTTTGTAATTACTTACAGCAGATCCTTTAAAGATTTTGAAAAGGAGTATTTTCAAAAAAGCACCGAACTATTTTTTATTGACGGAGAAAGAAAATTTTCTGAAAAAGAAAAATATTATCTGGAGATAATCAACACTTGTTTTAACCCAAAAGTTTTAAAACAGAACTAATCAAAAATCATTAATTTAATCTTTTAAAATCAATATCATGAGTATTAAAAATTCAGTTCGATTAATCGGACACACAGGAAAAGAAGTTGAAGTAATTAACTTTGAAAACGGAAGTTTAAAAGCTTCAGTAACGTTGGCAACAAATGACCATTACACCAATGCAAAAGGCGAAAAGGTCGAAGAAACACAATGGCACAATCTCGTAGCATTCGGAAAGACTGCCGAAATCCTTCAGAAATATGTTTCCAAAGGAAAAGAAATTGGAATTGAGGGAAAACTCACTTATAGAAGCTATGACGATAAAGACGGGGTGAAAAAATACATTACGGAAATCAGAGTAGAAGAAGTTTTATTGTTAGGTTCTAAAGACACAAATTCTTAATTCTTTTAATGAAAGGCTTTTAATTAAGCCTTTCATTTATATAACATTATAACCATTAATTAAACATTATAATATTTCTTATGAAAAATACTATTAAACCCCATCAAGATAATTTACACCCTATAATCGCAATAATAATACTTGTTGCCTGTATGGCTCTGGTCACAATTGTAGATAGTGGAAATCACACATTTTTAAAATAAAATTTATAACAATATAACATTTAATTAAAAATTAAGTGTTATATTTGTATTAACATTATAACCAATAATTAAATATTATATGAACGCTCCAAAATATGTAAGCTTCGAAGTTTTAAAAGTAGAAGATACAAGAAAGACAGGCTCAACAGTAGCCGTAGGAAGAATTTTAACAGGACTTTGTTATGAAAGTAGTAATACTGTTTTTTTCTCTGATGATAATGGTCAGGATTGGACTTTTTATGTTGGAGATACTTGTGAGATTTTAGAAACAAAAAAACAAACACAAATGTTTTAATTATGGGATTATCAGTAAAAAATACAAATAAGGCAATTGAAATTTTAGAATTAATTGCAGGAAAATCTTTAAAGCTTTACGCTTACGATGAAGAGACGAAATATAAAACCAATGCAATTTTGGGAGCAGATAGAAAATTTGACGGAAGTTATGAAAGCATCTGCATGAATGTAAAAAATATTCCTTCAGATATTTTAGACGAATTTGAAGTTAGAAGATATGATATAGGAAATTCCTCTTATATAAGAACTGAATGGGAAGAAAAGAACAAAGAAACCGAGAATTTAACTCAGATAGGTTGGTTTTAATAATTATCTAAATTCATTAGAAATGGCAAGAGTTAATACAAGACCAGATATTATCTATGTCAAAGATTTGACAGAACAGGATAAAGATAATTTTGAGAAAATATTAAATAAGTTTCGAACCACCAATAATGGCGAAGCGGTTAAAAAGCTTTTTTTCGAATTTCTGAAGAATGAAGAATTGAGAATTGAGCAATCAAAAGAAATTTTGAAACTTCAATCTGATTTGCAAAATGCTCAGAAAGAAAAAACGAAATTTTTAAGTGATACGGATAAATTGATTAACTCAATTTCTACAGTTGAAGAAAGTTTAAAAAAAGCTAAAATTGAATTAACTAAATTAAAATAAAAAATAATTCGTTATTCGTTCCAGGATCTGAACGATTTCAGCTCAATCCGGAACGAATTTAACGAACTAAAATATACAGTACATGAAAGCAAAAGTAATATCAATTTTTACGCAAAAAGGCGGTGTAACAAAAACCACAAGTACAATTAATATTTCGGGTGTAATGGCTGAAATGGGCTTGAAAGTTTTAGTTATTGATTTTGACACGCAATGTCATTTATCGTTAGGTTATGGAGTAGATGCAGAGAATGAATATAATGTTGAAGATTTTTTAAAATCTGTTGAACCTGTTAGATATGTAAATAAAGGAAAAGGTGAAAATGTTAGTGTAATTGCAGGTAAATTAACTTTGTCAACCAAAAACTTAAATAGGAAGAGCCTAAAAAAAGCATTGAAAAAAATTGGTGATGATTTCGATTATATTTTGATTGATTGTCCACCTAAACCTATTAATGATGATTTAGGCTTTGGAGAAATTGCAGTTTATGCATCTGATTATATAATTTCTCCTGTTGATTATGACGCTTTTACTTTGGATGGTTTAACTTCATTAATTATAAAAATTAATGAATTGCAGACCAATGAAGAATTGAAGGCAAAATATTTAGGGTTTTTCTTCGCTAAAGTAGAAGAAAATACGAAAGATTTTAAAGAAGCTTACAGAGAACTTTCGGAAAGCCCAATTTCTGATATGCTTTTTAAAAGTTATGTAAGAAAGAATGCGTTTATTAGAACAAGTATAAATCTTGGTGAATCAGCAGTGTTTTTAAAGCCCTATAGCCCTGTTTCTATGGATTACAGAAAGTTAGCTGATGAATTAATACAAAAGATTAAGAGTAATGCATAAAAAGCCAATAATGAAAGGATTAGATAAGCTTAAAACAGCAGGAACAAACTTGCAGGTGAGTAATGATAAAATAGAAGAGAAAAAGCATGTATATTCTGATAAAAACAGTGTTGTCTTAGCCGTAACTCTTCCTGTCAGCATGATTACTTATCTGAAAGAACTCGTAATTCATAAGATTGAATCTGATTATAGCTATAGTGAAGGTTCTGCCGTAAGAGAAGGAATCAAACTATTACAAGAAGCTTCGCCCTTTGTGAAGCAACGTCCAGACGATGTACCTGTGCCGACAAAAAAAGGTAGAAAATCTACAGCAAATAAAGATATTATAAAGAAAAACACTTCATTTCTAATTAGTGAAGCAGATCAAAATTTTATCTATAATTTTATTTATCACAAGCAAAAGGGTGGGGGAGTATTTATTAAGGAAGAATTATTTTCCTTGTTAATTGAGCATTTAGAAAATAAGTATAAACTTAAATAAAAAGTCATGGCTTTAATTAATTGTCCGGAGTGTTCCAAATCGATTTCAGATAGTGCAAATAATTGCCCTTATTGCGGTTATCCTATCAATACCACCAAAGTTTTAAAACCGAAAGGACAGGGGTGTTTTATGCAAACTCTAAATGCAGGTTGTTTGATAATCGTTGTAATTTTTGTTTTTGCTTTAGTGATAGGCGGAATTGCCACATTTTCAAAAATCAAAAAACCATCTAAGAACGCAGACAGTACAGAATTAAAGTCAAAATAAAAAAAAGAGCTCTAATAAATTAGAACTCCTCAAACAAAATAATTTGTTTTTTCCTAACACGAATTTACAAATATTTTTCCTAACACCAAAAATATTACGATGAAAAAGACAGAAAGTAAAGGTTTTTTTTGTGTAGCATATTTAACTAACGAAAAAAAAACAATATGGTACAACAAGGTTTGGAAGCCTTCAAAAATGGCAGATTACTTAGATAAAGAAAATAAGCCGTGGTTATGGATTAAGATTTATCTTCATAAAAACGATTACTTTTCTAATCCGAAGGCTAATAATTATCATTCAATTTTTGATAAAGAACATCCTGTACAGGATTTTACATTTCAACAATTTGCAAAAAATAACATAGGATGAAAAAGAATTATTTACAGAGAATCAAAGAAATAGATAGTAAAGAAATAAAACTTTCTTCTGATAAAAATATTATTTACTACGACATTAATAAGCCTAAAAATGTTGTAAAAACTTTTGATGAAAAAAAGAGAAAATAGAGTATATAAATATTTCAAATCTAATCTATAGCGAAATTTTCAAAAATTCCGGTGAATTGATAGATGCACCCATTGAAGCAATTAGAATAATCTTTATTTTGATACATCAGGCAAAATCAGTCAATTTCAACCAACCTCGTGCGCCTTATACACCTTCACTATTTGAAGAAGAATTTCTTTCACGAGATAATACATTTGCAAATTTTATTATTCCTACTGAATTAATATCACCATCGAGAAATGTTCAAAGAATTGAAAAAGCCTTACATCTTTTAATACAGCGTACATTAAGAACAGTGGTTCAAAAAAACTCTAAAGGTGAAGAAATTAGAAGTGTTATTCCTCTTATAGCAAATAATTCGTTCACAAGGGGTAAAGTATATTTAGAAGTAAATAGTTATTGGTTGGAAAAAATGGCAAATATTGAATTTTACAATGATGTACTTTTCAATTTGGCTTATAATATTCCCAACACTCAACAAATATTTTTTGCTCTATGGTTGAGATCAATACCGATGTATAAAGATGCTGAATTCAAAAAAGAAACATATACAAGCTGGACACAAATTAACATTGAAACACTAAAAAAGAAATTTAGTTTAGAAGGTAGAGATAAAGATTACATAAGTGAAAAATTCTTAAAACCAATACAGGCGAAATTATATGAATTTAATGATAGAAGTTTTGCTTTCACCTATAAAAATGGGACTTACTACATTATCGCATTAGATGTGAATCGAAATAAGATTTTAGAAAGGCTTAAACCTGAAAATGCATATAAAGCCAAGGTAAAGTATCAAATTAATTACTTGCAAAGAAGACACAAAATTGATAAAGATAGCTTAGAACATATTGAAACTATTTATTTAAATAGTTCGGCAGATATGGAATTAATGAATGATGCATATGACAATTTAAAAAAATCTGTTAGAAAACAGGATATTAAAATGACAGATTTAACAGGATTGAAATTTTTAGCAAAATGGCAAGTAGAAATTCAAAATCAGTATGAAAATTCAGAAAAATTCAAACAATTTCCAAAAGGATATCCTAAGTTGATTACTTCAGAATAATGCTGAATGTTTGGAGTATTTTAAAAACTATTGCTGAATGTTTGGAGTTTTTTTGCTGAATGTTTGGAGTGAATTTGCTGAATGTTTGGAGTAATTGAAGTTTTTAGGATAAAAAACATACAAAATTGCAAAGTTTGCTGAATGTTTGGAGTATAATTTTATATTTTTTAATAGTTTTCAATACAATGATGGTAAAGGGGTTACAGCATCACAAAAAAGTGAACTTTTTTTGCAGAATGTTTGGAGTGCATATTGCCTATTTCTGCTGAATGTTTGGAGTGTTTTTGCTGAATGTTTGGAGTGTTTTTGCTGAATGTTTGGGGTGTAAATGCGTGCCAAGTCCTTTCAGTAATGGGTTACGGGCGACTCTAAAAGTATTATATAAAGGAGTATTAAAGTTTATAATAAAAGGAGTTCGCTATGCTCACGATCTTTTTTTTGTCCTTTCGGATAATTTTTTTATAGTCGGAAAAAACAAACTATAATTTTTCTCTATCGTAAAAAGAAAAAAGTTGCGAAAAAAAGAAAAATTTTTATCGGAATTGCTGAATGTTTGGAGTATTTAATAATTCGTTATTACAATTCGGATCTGATGCAGCTTACTATCTTTAAGATTAGTTTTATCGAACTATTTTGCTGAATGTTTGGAGTATTTTTTCAAAATTACTGTTAACCGTAAAGTTGATATTATATTTCATAATAATTTTATAATATGAAAACATTTGATAAAATTAAATCTACCTTAGACAATTTGGAAACTAATATTGAAAGAAAAAAATATCTCAAGTCTATACAGAATGACCCAAACATTGGAAGACATGACTTAAGGAGAATTGTCTGTAATACGATGGAAGAAACCAACTTTATTGAATCTTACTATAAAGTTGAATTTGAGAATAATTTAAAAACTATTATCATAAAAATAATTGCATTTTTTGAAAAAAAATAATTTAAACCTTTCAATTTTTCTTGAATTTTCAATTATGAAATTCATAATTAATTGAAGGCATTTAGTGTCAGTGCTAAATTAAAAATAATTATATAATCAACATTATATAATTTGTTTTAGTTTAAAAAAACGGTAGTATTTTGAGATTTTGAAAAATGCAACTTTGAATTCTTATTTTTTCAAATAATTTTCTCAAAATCTCGTATCATTAAACAAAGTTTCATAAATTTACATAGTATGAGTTTAATGTAACAAAAATATGAAAATAGGATATGCTCGGGTTTCAACCAAAGATCAAAATTTGCATTTACAAATTGAAGCCTTAGAAAAAGCAGGTTGTGAGAAAATTTATCAGGAGAAAATTTCGGGTGCAACAAAGAATCGTCCCGAACTTGATAAGATGATTGACCAGTTTCGAGAAGGTGACGAACTTTATGTGTGGCGATTGGACAGATTGGGTAGAAGTTTAAAAAACATTATTGATCTTGTCTTAAGTTTGAGTGATAAAGGAATTTTAATAAAAGGTCTTGTAGATGGTGTAGATACTTCAACTATCAATGGACGACTATTTTTGAATCTCATGGCTTCTTTAGCTGAATATGAAAGAGAGTTAATAAGAGAAAGAACCAACGCAGGACTACAATCTGCAAGAGCAAGAGGTAGACTCGGTGGCAGACCAAAAGGTTATACTGCAGAAACAATTTCTAAACTGTTACTTCTGCGCAATATATACAAAGATGTCACGAAACGTCCCGAAGATATTTATAAGCCTTTTGGATTGACTAGGGCTACCTTTTATCGGTATGCTAAAATTCTGGACAATTATAGTGATGAAGAAATTAAAAAAATGGGTATTAAAAGGTAAAAGTTCGCTAATCCAAAGATAAATTTGAGCGAAACAAAACTGTATGAAACTAATAATCAATTAATCAAAATAATATTTTATATTAGTAGCATAAATGGCTTTGCGAATATCATATAGTTTGGATTGACGCAATGCGTAAATTTGGAAGTTAGCAGAAAGTTTATGAACACAAATCGTAACAAAAATTATATTGTAAATTACATTTTCATTTTTGGCATTTTGATTCTATTTTTAAATGATCAAATATTCAAATTTGAATTTTCAAATTATTTTACTGGAAAATTATCTGATGTTTGTGGAATAATTATTTTTCCATTTTTTTTGACATATATTTTCCCAAAACTCAAGCAGAATAGTGTTTTTGCTGCAGCTATTATTTTCTCATTTTGGAAAAGTCAATATTCACAAAGTCTGATTAATTTCTACAATGAAATTTCACCAATTCAAACATCAAGAATTATTGATTATTCTGATTTGTTTGTTTTATTACTTTTGCCAATACCATATTATCTGATTAAAAATGTTCACAAAATAGATTTTTTAACAATAAAAAAACTGAATCCAAAATTTATTTTTGTCATATCTTTATTCATATTTATTGCAGAAGCACCGCCACCAAGTCATTACTTTACTATGAATAATGGAAATCTTCAATGTTACAAATGCAATATGAAAGTAAACCATAGCAAAGACTACGTACTTAATAAACTTAAACAAAATGGAATCGAATTTGACACGGTGAGACTAATTCATTATCGAAGTGTTATTGATTCTACAAGTGGAGGAAAAAAATATATTAAAAATGAGTTAATTATTGACAATGATACTTTACGAAATATAAGTTTTACTATTTTCCCTCTAAAAGGGAATAGAACTCAAATTTATTTCAACGGTGCTGATGTTTCACAGGATTTGAGAAGAGATGATTTTAAGTTGCAAAGAAAAATGCGGAAATATTATCGTAAAATTGTTTTCGATGAAATTAAAAGATCATTCTAAAAAAACCTTCTGCTAATAACTAAGCTTTCGTCTTGTCCGCAGGACACGAGATGAAAGCCCGTTGAACGGAAGCTCCGGGAGCTTTTTTGGCCGTCTATGTAGTTTTCGATTTTAGGATTTAGGGTAACAAAGCAGTTTTTTGGAATGACTGCTTTTTTTTGTGGCATTTGGTAGCCTTTATGAGTGGTTTTCTGCAGGTTTTTCTTCGCTGCAGCATATAAATTCCCTTACCCGCAAAGGTTATTTTGCAGACAATGGTTGGATAACGAAAAGAAATTCCGGTGGCGGACCGCGCTGCCCGAAAACAGCTATAGTGACTAAGTTTCCTTCCTTGCAACTTCGACATTTCCGGAGCAAAGTTTTCGGTTTTGCTGCAGTAACTCTGATTTTCAAATCGGATTGCAGTGCCTGCAGTTTCCCACGCTTCCAGCTGCTGCTCAGGATGCCGTAATGCCGGATCCTTACAAATCTTTTCGGTAAAATATGCATCGAAAACCTCCGGACAAACTCCGTGTTTGCAAGAGTCATTTCCTTTTTTTCGCCGCCTTTGCGGTAATCTTTGTACTCAAAACGGACCTGCTGATCCGTCACTTCTTTTATGCGGTGATTGCTGATGGCGACTTTGTGAGTGTATCTCCCCAAGTACTCGATCACCTGTTTCGGGCCGCCAAAAGGCCGCTTGGCATATACGACCCAGTTCTTGGTGAAGAGTTTCTCCATTAAATCCCGGTCAGTAATTCCACAGGCTCTTAAGGAAGTCACAAACTTTGCCCGAAAGACTTTGCTCAGCGCTTTTACTGGAAACAGAAACTTATCCGTCCTTACTTTCTTTCTCCATTTTCCCTGCATCGTGAGACCACCTCCCGGCACAATGCAGTGCAGATGCGGATGAAGACTCAGGTTTTGTCCCCACGTGTGCAAAACACCAATCATGCCCAGCTGCAGGCCTTCGGTTTTGCCGAACTGGTTCAAAGTGGCCCAGGCGGCCTCAAACAGGATCTTGTAAATAAGTTGGGGCTGGGATATTGCGAGCCCATTCAACTCCTCCGGCAGGGTAAAAACCACATGGTAATAGCTGCAGGGCAAGAGGTCCTGTTCGCGCTTCTGGATCCATTCTTCCCGTTTATGACCCTGGCACTGCGGACAGTGCCGGTTACGGCAGGAGTTGTAACTGATGGAAAGATTTCCGCAACCATCACACGTATCAATATGACCACCCAAGGCAGAAGTCCGGCAGTTGGACAATGCCCGCAATGTCTTTTCCTGATGAACGCTGAAGTTTTGGGATGATAAATTGATTTTGCGAAGAACTTCTGCTACATTCGCACCTTTACTTCGGGCCTGCATTCCTGCTGCATAAAGTAAATACCGTATCCAAAGGACTGTGCGGTTTTTGGTCCGAGAGCTGGCACACATGAAGATATTCCATTGTACTTTCAATACGCTCATGACCCAGAAGTTTCTGCACCATAATGATCGGAACACCGTCTTCCAGCAGATGAGTCGCATAGCTGTGTCGTAGCGTGTGGGTGTGCACCTCTTTGGTGATGCCTGCTTTTTTAGAGATGGTTTTTATTACCCACTGCACGCCACGCTGACTGTAGCGGGAATCGAAATCTTTTCTATTCGGAGCTAAAACATCAATATCTTCGATATTCCTGTTTTGATTGCCATTAAACAGATACTGATTAGGATTCTCAATACTGATAAAGGTTTTCAGTCCACTGATCAAATGTTCCGACAAAGGAACATACCGGTCTTTGCTCCCTTTACCCTGAACAACATGTAACATCTTCCGGTCAAAATCCAGATGCTGAAGTTCGATATTCCTTACTTCCATACACCGCAGTCCACAGCCGTAAATAAGTCCGATGAGCAGTTTATGTTTCAGGAGTTCGGCGGATTGAAGCATACGCCAGATCTCTTCCCGACTCAGGATGACAGGAAGCTTTTTCACTTGTGGAATAGCGGGAAGATGCAGAAAACTATAAGGCAGGCCTTCCGTTTTCAATAAAAAGCGAAGTCCGTAAACGGTGTGTTTAAAGTAAGTTTGGGAAGGAGTTTTGGAGCGTTGCTGCAGTTCAAAAAGATAATCTTTGACCTGTTCGGGATCCAACTCGGTAGGCAGGGTTTTAAAATGCAGTGCCAGGGCTGTCACATGGCGGGAATAATTGTCGAACGTTCTGGGGCTCCTGCCCAAGATCGAAATATTCCTTTCGAAGCGTTGCAGCAGTTCGGCAAAACCACTAACTTCGCTCGAGGCACGGTTCAGAATTTTGTTTACCCTTAACTCCTCCGGAGATTTTTTTTGTAGCCATTTTAAAGATTTTTTGTTGTTTTACCAAAGTTAATAAAACAGCGAAGGGAAAAGCTACCGGAGGTTTAGTTCAACAAGGATTTTGCAATAGTGGGGCGAAACTGCAAAGTTCAACGGCAGTTTTTCGGTTCAAATTTTGTTCAAAATTGAAGATTTGTGCTTCGAATGCCCCACCATCGCAAAGGAGCCCCGAAACGTTCTAGATCAAATAAAGTCTCAAAAAACGATACTCTAAATTACATTTGTAAATGATAAAAACTCTTTGAGGCAAGTCATAGAGTTTATTATTCTTTATTTCAGACAAATTAGTACTGTAAAATTTTAATTTATATATCTAAGTATTAAATGCAGTAAGTTTATTCGACCCTATCAACAAGACTTCCCGTGATTTAAGCTTTTCTTACACATACTGCAACCTTATAACTCGATACTGGGAGTAGGAATAAATCATCTATAATAATATGATTTAATGATAATTATGTTTATTTTGTGGCAGGAAAAATTACAGTTGAATAAAATTCCAATAACCAGAATTATACATGTCGGATATCTGAAATATCAAAACAATTTCAACAGTTTCCGTATATTTTTAATTTTAATATTCTCCATGTGTCATTCTTTTCTTTCTGCCCAGGATTCTATTGAACATGAGATAAGACAGCAGGTAAGTATTGTAATGGCTAAAGGAGCCATTATTTATTCCACAGAGGAAAATTTCAACAAGCAGATCCTTAACAAGGATATCAGACTTAAAGGTGGTGATTTTTTGTTTAATGTCAGTAAAAAAGATCAAATACTGATTAAATCCACAGCTAGCGCCTCTAGTAAAAAAACGCCGCTAAAGGATCAGTTGCAAAATGCAGTCAAAAAGAAGAAAAAAGACGAACAGGATACGGTTGATAAAAAGATTAGAGCGTTTGAAAAGCAAAAAGAACTTTTTCACAGCCATCAGTTTTATCACCATCCTTCTTCAGGACAGTTTTTGACAGTTTATCAGGTCGCTAAAGATTATATAGTTCCGAATAATCACCACGATAATTTTTCAAAGACAGTTCACAGATATCATAATTTTCTCATAACATCATCTTTAAATTATCTTCATTCTTACAAATATTTTCATTACAATAACAAATCTTTAGATTATTGTTATTCTCAAGTCTATTCTGTAAGACCGCCACCCATAGTATAGAATAAAAAGGCATTTATTTTTTTCACATCTCAACAGACAATCGAGATAATTATTCTAATACTTTTATATGAAAAATAAAATATTTTTAATTCTATTATTAGTAGCTGTTAATTCAACACTAATTTTAGCTCAAAGCGCAGGTAAGTTATATCTGTCATCTGCAGGAACAGGGGTAGGCCACGTTTATGATATTACGGGTAATACGCCATCAACTGTTCAAACCACATTGCCTGCTTCAATTACATCACCGGCATATTACAATGCAAATAACGGTGCATCTGTAAGTAATTTAGCAATTGGTTACGATACTACGGTCGCGAACCAACCGCTTGTTTTTATTAACTCCAATACTGCGGCAAACAGTCCGATATTAAAAAATGGAACTGCAACAGGACTTACCTTACCTGCTGTTACCATCGGAGGTTTAGGAACTAATAATGTTTTGGGAAACAATTTCGGACAAGTCTTTGGTTTTAATGGTAAAAATCTTTACAGGTTGTATCCTACTGTTTCTGCTGCTATTCCTATTACAGGCGATGCAATTTGGAATGCTAATGGTGATGGAACTGCTGGTAATCCTCGTTCAACCATTTTTGCAAGTGATACATTTTATGATTATGAAAATAATGTTTACACGATTCTTCAGCATCAAAATGGTACAACTTTTATAAGGTATCTATATAAAATCGCTATTAACGGAGCTGTAACTTCTGCAACAGCAACTCAAATTACACAGATCACAGGACCTGTTGGGGTAAGAAATGCAACGGCAAATACTGCCACAACTATAGATGTAGGAAATATAAGAGGTACTGCATACTTGAATGGCTTTGTCTTTGCTTCTTCAGGAAATGGGAATGATACCGTTGTTATATATCGTATTAACATTTCTACTGGAGTATCAGAATACCTTACTCAATATACATTAACAGGATTAGGCAGTTCAAATATTGATCTTGCATCTGTTGATTATTTTCAGCCATTCACATTTAATTGTGGTGGAACAGCATTTCAGGGAACCACTCCGTATAGGGCCGGGACATCTTCAACAAGAACATTACGTATTCCTGTTTCAGATATTTATGGACCCGGAAATTATGTTTTAAATGTAATTGGAACGGATTTTACAAATCCCGCTCACTCAGTTACAGTAACTACGGCAACGACTTTCATTGATGTTCCCATTACTTACAACGGGACAGGAGCTGCAGGATCAAGAACTCTTACCGTTGACCTGAATGGAAGTACAACAACGTGTACTGTAACAGCGACAATAGAACCAGATACAGATATCGACGGATTGGCAAATACTGTAGATCTCGATGATGATAATGATGGTATTACAGACTGTACAGAAAATGGTTTGGCTGCCGCATCATTTTTAAACAATTTTACTTTCGTCCCAAATAATAATGCTTCCGGAGTAAGTGCAAATATTGCACAGTTGACTCCAAATGCGGGCTCTCAAAGTGGTCAATACTGGTCAGTCGGAAAAGTAGATTTTACAAAAAGTTTTTCTTTTACTTTTGATGCATTTGTAGGAGAATTTGATGCCGGTGCTGATGGTATAGCGGTCGTATTTCAAAACTCCCCTGCCGGAACAGCTGCTGTTGGAGCAACAGGTGTGGGAATGGGTGCACAGAATATTGCTAACGGTCTAGTTCTGGAATTGGACACTTATGATAATGGACCTGGTGTTGGAGATATTGTTGCGGATCACGGTCAGATTTGGGATTCTGACAATCAGGGTGCCGGTCTTACAACTTCCGTTGATTTGGGTCAGTTGGAAAATAATGCCTATCATCCTGTGGTAGTTACCTGGAATGCAGGGACGCAAACCCTATCGTATACAGTTGATGGAATAACTGCAGGAACTCTTACAACTGCTAATTTTGCAAATACTTATTTTGGAGCCAGCAAAGTTCGTTTTGGTTTTACCGCTTCCACAGGAGGGTCAACAAACGTACACCGTATAAGAATCAATGATTTCTGCAGTACCCCTATTGAACTTGATACAGATAACGACGGGATATCTAATCACTTAGATACAGATTCAGACGGCGACAGCTGTCCTGATGCAATTGAAGGTTCCGAAAATGTCACTTATTCTATGGTTAATCCTTTGACTTCTCCAACCAATCCGGGACAGATCAATGTAAGATTTAACGGAACGACAGCAGGTACACCTTCTCAGATCATCAGTACTGCTACAGCAGCCAATGGTGTTCCTCAGGTTGTCAATAATGGTGCAAATAACAGCAATGCGAGTATTGGTCTTGTTGCAGGTGCAGCAGCTGCAGGTGTAGCAGACAATACAGGTTCTTCTCCTGTTTCAGGAGTAGGTCAGGCTGTCGGGAATTCTCAGAACTCAGCACTTAATGACTGTAAATGCTATAGAAACCCAACCATAACCTTAGGAACTGATAATGCGACGATACACGGTATTACCGCATTTAACAGGGCGGGAGTAAATAATACAAACTGGCCAATGATCAGGAATAACGGGTGGACAGCTCTTGAAGCCAATACCAAAGCGTTTGTAATGAATAGAATGCCTGCTGCAGCTACTACTGCAGGTGCTGTTATTGCCGGTGAGCCTGTAAATGTAGCGTTGACTGCTCCTGTTATAGCTGTTCCGATAGTTGGAATGACGTTCTATGATACAACCAATAACTGTATGAAAATAAATACAGATGGTACTCGAACGGGATGGAAGTGTTTTAACACGCAGTCTTGTCCTGAAGAAAATTAATTTTAAAAAATGAAAAAATGAAACTGATATATTCAATATTTTTAGGTCTGTCATGTTCAGCAATATTTTCTGCGCAGATCGCCATCGGAAAGACGACTACACAGACGGGTGTGTCTTTAGAATTTGGAACAGGTAATAAGGGGTTGATATTGCCGTGGGTAACGGCTGCAGCCAATGTAAGTTTAAATCCGGGAGCCACTGCGAGAGGCGGAGCTCTTATTTTTGACCGAAATGACAGCAGGGTTAAGCTTTCAAGAAATAACGGAACTTGGGTTGACCTTACGGTACGCACCACAGAATTACCTGCGGTAGGAGCAAATGTTGTAGTTACGGCTCCCATCCAGGCAAGTCCGGCTGTTGAGCAGTCCACTGCAAAAGCTCAGATTGGAGGTGTTTTTACGGATAACACTCCAGGAATTCTTGTGTTGGCTGATACCAATAAAGCGATGATTCCGCCTTTGGTGGCAGATCCTGCCAATACGATCAAAAGTCCTGCACCGGGAATGATTGTTTACGACACCGTTAAAAAGCTGTTTTGCGTTTACAACGGAACGGTCTGGTCTTACTGGAGAGCAGATAGCTAAAAGCGGATTAAATATTAAATTTTTACAACAACCACTTCATTATGAAGTGGTTGTTTATTTAAATTAAGCTGGTCCAATAACCCTAGAACTTTCCTAGTAAATTACGGCAATTAGTTACACTTATGTAATTAGTCTCATAAAATGATAGGAAAAACCAAGATTATGGAGTTTATTCATTTCATAAGTAAATCAACTTTAGATAGCATAAAAAATAAAGGACTTCAAACCGAAAGTCACTATCAGGGTTTTGGAATTTTATATATCCATTGATTAAAATTGATTTAAAAGCACCTAACGAGGAATTTGTTCCTGAAGAAAGAGAAATGAATTCTAATTTATCGATTGAAGAATTATGGGAAGGAATTGGTGCGTTACATATCAGGCAAGCAAACGAAAAAGTATTTGGCGTTGTTTTTAGTCTTAGTTCTGATTTTGGCCAATGGAAATTAATATTGATGTGAGAAGTCATATATCGAAACAATTTGCGTTTGAATTTGATAAACTAAAGACAAATGATGTTTTCTATCAAAAAAATTTAAATTTAACTGAAGTTGTTGAAAGCATTTCAGCGACAAAGTATACCCTTGAAACGAAATTTAAGGTTATTTCGGAATCTGGCTTGAGATCATTAATTGAATGCTATAAAAAATCTGGTGGAGGAATCTGGGAAGCGATTTCAGTTTTTGTTTAATAACAAAAAATATTGAAGCGAACATGATAAAACGAATCGTAAAATTTTAAAACATCTGATCCGCCGCTGGCAGATATATTTATTAAAGGTAATCTCAAAAAACGATTATAAGAAATTGACTGAAAAACTTGACGCATTAACATTTATATGGATAATATTTACAAAAAACTAGAGACAATTAGGGATGTTTGGAATTTTAAATATCTGGGATTATCCATATTGTCAAAGCGAAATAAATTTTAATGAAGATGCCAAAACAAATTATTTTGGTGATATGATGGGATATTTTTACGATACACTTGATATGCTAAAAATATCTGTTGATAGAAGCGGTCTGCCAGAAGTTTTTTCATATCATATTAGTTTACTACAGATTGTATATGTACAGCAAGACTTTATAGAGGATATGCTAAGATTGTTTTCAACTAATTTTAATAAGGGAGATTTAAAGAAAGATGAAAATTATGCAATTAATAGAGACATAAGAAATGAATTGGTGGGTCATCCTATTCGACGTGATAAAACAGGAAAACTAGTGTCTTCTACTTTATTTTTCTTACGAGGCACTCAAGGGAAAATCGAATATCTCAGATATCATAAGGATAATGATTTTAGGTTTGAATTAGTAGAGCATAACATTAATGACGTTGTGAGCAGGCATGAACTTTTTTTGAATGCATGGTTAGATATAATTATTGAAAAATTGAGTTTAGTTGTTAGGAAACATAAATCAGAACTCAATAAAGTACTTAAAAAGTATCAGACATTAGCAGATTTGAAAGTTTGATTAAATTATTAGAACAAAAATTTCAGCCATTCTTGAATGGAACATATCTGTACGACAGTAAATCGATTCTAAAGATTTTTAATATGCGCCAGGATCACCAACGGTATAATAATGTTTACGAAAAATTTCTTGAAGATTTAAATTTACATTTAGTTGATGCAATAAAATACTGCGATGATATCTTTACAAGGCGTTTCATTGTCTACGAGCCATTATCTATCATTGAAACACCCTTTTTTATTGATGTCGTAGGAGACAATTTAGATGAACCCCCTTCTTTAAATTTAATAAAACCAGTTAAGAATTTTAATTATGCTTTGCAAAAATTAATTGACCCACACAGAAGAAATTATAGTGATTTTGATTTTTTCAGTAGGTTAATTTCTTCGCAAACTAATGATGTTGATGTAGAAGCAGAACTTAAAAGAATGAGAGAAAATATTTTTGATGATGTAGAATATATTTCTTCTTGTAGATTAATCGAAAAAATATTAAAAAACGATGAATAACATCCTTTTAGAAATCTTAAATGACTCAAAAATGAACTTGACAGACATGACCTTGCGGTCTACTTTTGGAAACAAGCTTTAATGAAACAACGTTCGACATTTCTCCAAAGATTTTTTGAAGTTCGCAAAAGAAGATTTAAAGGAAGGAAATGAAAAAGGTTTTATAAATAGTATAACAAATTCAAAAGAGCGATCGACTGCCAAATTGATCAAACAATCGAAACTCTAATTTCGAAGTATGAGAATTTTAATCCTATCATAAATGATTTTTTGCAATATTTCGAATTTGAATCTGATATTCCGATTAAGTTAAGAATTATTCACGCCCTTAACTTGGCTCCTAGTTTAATAATTTCAAAATCGCGAACGTTACGGAATAAGTTGGAACATATGTACAAGAAACCTGAGATTGATGATGTAAAAGAGGCTTTAGATGTCGCGGATCTTTTCATACGGTCGGTTACTGGTAAACTTGGAATGCTCTGGTCAGAATTTGAGATCGTCGACTGGAAAGATAATGATTGACCTTTGAGTACTTGGAAAAACAGTTTAAAATAGGCTACAAAAAGATCACAAACTTATTAAAACCTACTCTATTGATTCGAATAATTTAGAGTTTTATGGATTACTTAGGTTAATGATATCTAGTGAGGATGAAATAGAAATTGAAGAAACTTTCAAAATTCTTCTAAAACAAATAAATCATCCCATGCCTATTGATAAAATTAGACTATATCAAGGTGATTAACACATCGCCTGAAAGCGACTAAGCGAGACTGCTGATTTTCGGTAACAGGAAATTTGTTTTTACTAAGAAAGTTTTATCTTGGCAGAGAAAACCAGTCCGCTTGAATAGCAACATCACTTAAGCTGCAAAAGTTAGCAGCTATAAAAATAATCTCAAAAACGATCAGTGAAAGAAATACTTATTAATACTCGGTCTGGAGTAAAATTATTTCTACACTAATACAGATGATATTAAATATTTTTGAGGTGCTGTAAACTAAAAAAAAGGCTCCATTATTTATGCATATCTACGCAAAACAGAAAGATATTCGGTATATAGTTATAGCCAATTATAAAAAAATAGCCAAAAAACAAAATAATCACACAATGTCATTTATTCCAACTGTTGAACAGGAAAAATTTTCCGCTTTTTTTAATTCTGAACAAAATAATGGAATTATTGATGCCGTTGCAGGTTCAGGAAAAACATCAACATTAATTGAAGGGATTAAACATTTGCCTATTAACAAGAAAATTTTATTTTGTGCTTTCAACAAAAAAATTCAAACTGAAATAAGTCAAAAAGTACAGAATTTTTCAAGACCTGTATTCGTAAAAACAACTTATGCTTTAGGTTTAAATATTCTAAAAATGAATAACAATAAATTCAAAGATTGTAATATTGATGCCGATAAATATGATAAAATACTTTCTAAATACTTAGGAAAAGATCCTTTAAATGATTTACGTCAAAATGATGTGAAAGATGCTTTTGCTAAACTGAAAGAAACATTTGAAAAGAAGAAAAAATTAAAAAAAGAAATAGATTTCTCTGATCCGGAAGATTTTTCAAATTATAAAATGCGAGAGGTAGAGGAACTTTCTTTCTACGAAATTGCGGACAATAACTTCAAAAAATTGTTATCGTTATCTAGACTGACCTTAAGTTATAATCAAGGGAGAGAAGGAATTGCAAAGATTGCTAAATTTTACGGTTTAGATATAGATCTGAACTGTAATATAGAACTTGACTGTTATACAAAAATTGTTTCCTTAGTAATTAAAAAAGGGATTGAAAATGCAGAAAAAATCAAAATATTGATTATTCGGATATGATATTTTTACCTGATGTTTTAATTATACATCATTTTATAAATATGATATTATTTTCGTTGATGAATGTCAAGATTTATCGAATGCTCAATTAAAAATTGTGATGAAATATTACAAAAAGACAGGAGGTAGAGTTTTTGCTGTAGGAGATCCTTTTCAATCTATTTATGGATTTGCAGGTGCTTCACCAGAATCGTTCAATAATATAAAAAAACT
>NZ_VAJL01000003.1 GCF_006175945.1 Chryseobacterium mulctrae
ATGGTATTAACGAAAATACAGGAAATAGAAATTAAAACTATCGCTCTTAATTTTTTTGAAGGTTTAGGAGAAATACAAACAATTACAGTTAATCAATCTGATATTTTTTTTAATATTAACATATTCCCAAAATCATCATTAGTTTTTGGATTTCATGATATAGAGACATTTACAGAAAAATTGGAAGACAATAATTTTCCATTAAGACATTCTGCAAATTTAATTGTTATTGATTTTAACTTATTAAATCATTGTATAATACTTTCATTAAATTTTTTAGAAGTATAATGTTAAAAAACAATCAACTTTGGAAATCTAATTGATAAAGAATATATCCCAAATGAAACATAGTCTTTGCTCCATATTCTTTGCGCATTACGCTTAGATATTTTTCTACTGTACTCAAGCTATTCGGTTTTATTTCAAGTTTAACCAATTGTTCAGAAATTTCTTTTTGATTCATTCCTTTCTTTAGTAAATTTAAAATTATAGTATTTACTTCCATAAAGTAAAATTAAGAATGTGAGCTTATAAATAATTACGGAATACCGTAGTTTTAATAAATATCTAACTAAAATTATTTATAGGTAGTGAAAATGAGACATAAAATACAAATATTGTGGATAGGTAGTGAAAATGAGAAAAAAGGTAGTGAAAATGAGATTTACAGGTAGTGAAAATGAGACTCTTTTTTTTAAACTTTTCTTTTAATGTCATTTTAATATATAAAAAGGATCGTTATTTTTATTTTTTCTCCTTTATTTTATTAATAAAAAGCACATGAGCCGTTAGGCGAATTCCTTTTTTATAAAAACTATACACTTTCTATAATACTTTTTAGACCCCCGAAATCACCTTTATTCATCGGGCTTTAAGGCACTATCTTGGTAGTGAAAATGAGATTTACAGGTAGTGAAAATGAGACAATAGGTAGTGAAAATGAGACAATCTCTACTTTTCAAGGTAGTGAAAATGAGAAAAGCCCGTATGGGCTTTCTCAATTCTATTATATTCTTGGATATCCATTCGGATAATCTTTGTATCGTTGAGACTTTTTATATTCTTCAAAAATGTAGGTATTCCATTTACTTAAAAACTCGTCCCCTTGATACTCTAGTACAGAAACTTTAATTTCTTTGCTTCTACAAAACCTTTTAAATTCATTGTAAGCGTTTTTTAATGTGTTTTTATCAAGGTTCGAACTTTTAATGACGTCAAGTATGCTTTGTTTTTTTTCCTTGCTTAAACCATGCCTTCTGCTTACATAGTTAGCAAAGTGATTTTCATCTAATTTTTCAAGAGTTTTCGTTTCTAACTGGATATCATTTTTTGCAACAATATTTTTCATTTCATACGGGTATATTAAAATGTTCTCTCCTTTAACCCTATATTGAAAACTTCTTAGTGAGTTTTTATCTAACTTATGTCTTACCTCTCTAAAAAAACCTTTTGCCAAACTGTTTGCATCTGAGTAATTGAGTTCAAAGATATCATTGATATTTTGGTAGTTCCAAGGTTTCCATTGATTTCGTTCAAATCTTTCTAAGTAAAGAGAAAATAAAACATGCCTAGTATTCTTAAGTAATTGTGGTAACTGAAGTAAGGTAGTGTTGTAAACCTTTAAGTTTATCAATTTTTCTAGCCAAAAGACATTCATATCAAAACAGACTATTCCGTTTGTAAATGAAGGTGATTCTATGAAAGATTGTTTATAATCTGTAGTCTTACCATTGGAATTTTTACCAACAACCCAAACAAATAAATTATACTGAAGAAAGTCTATGGCTTCCCGAACTTTTTCTCTTCTACCTTTTACTTTTCCATCAGCTCTTACATTGAATGAGAGATCCTTAATATTAATCACTACTGATACTTTAGCATTTTGCTTTGTTTTGTACTCTTCTTCAAAAAGTTCTAATTGTAATGGCCGAGACTTAGAGTTGAATTGTTTCGACTTTACTAAAGCAATCGTTCTAAACAATAAATTCATTGCCGCAATGGGCATGTCCATTAAACTTACTTTCGTTGAATTATTACCCGTTTTTATTCCTAAAAGAAGATCAATAAATTCGTTAGGCACATCAATTTCATCAGTTCTTACTTCTTTATCAAATATTCTAATAATCGTATTGGGTTTGTCTTCGTCTATTAAAAAAATTTCTTCAGTATCAATGATCCTTATATTTTCAGTCTCATTTTCACTACCTAAATTTTCTTTAGAATTATCAGATAACTTCTTAATCTTGTCAGTCCATTTCTTATTATTCATAATTTTTATTTTGTGTAAATGATTGAATTTGTTGGAATATAATCTGTGATAAACTGTGGATTTGCAAACCTCAAAAAAGCAGTATCGCCATTTATGTTTTTGAAGGTAGTTGGATTAGAATTTGAAATCATCCGGACATCATAAAAATTATATTTAAAGTACATTGGTTTTATACTGTGTAATTTATAATAATTGAAAATATAATTTACAGCTATAAAGCTAGGAACATAAGCCTGTGTTTCTTTAGGAAGGAATTGTCGTACTTTCCAATAACTCTTTGTGCCAGCTTTTCTGATAGCCTTATTGACATTTCCTGCACCACAGTTATAAGCAGATATTGCAAGATTCCAATCTCCCAATTGTCTGTATAAATCTCGCAAATAACGTGCAGCTGCGTCAGAACTTTTCACTGGATCATAGAAACCACTATAATACTTCGTATCATACAATCCATATTCTTTACCTGTTGCTTGCATAAATTGCCAGATTCCTTTTGCTCCTGCCCAGGATCCCGCACGAGGATTTAGTGCACTTTCGACAACTGCTAAATATTTTATTTCTTTAGGTAATCCGTACTTTTCCAACGCAGCTTCAAAAAGAGGAAAATAGTAAGAAGACAATCCTATAATTCTATGATACCATCTATAGGATAAGTATTTTTTAACATAGGAATAGGTAACATCATTGTAATCAATATTTAATCTTGTGTTAGCATCGAGTAGATAAAACCGTTCCTTATAAGTGTCCAGAGATAAGGTATTTTCATAGCTTTCTCCGGTGTTATTATCATATTTTTCAAGTGACTTAACCCAATTTTCATCCACCTTTAAAAATACTTCATTACCTTCTTGGTAAACTCTAGATTTATCTTGTGAGTTAAAGAATAAAGGGGTAAAAGAAAAGAAAATTAAGAGTTTTTTTACATTAAAATTCTTCATATTTTCATACATTTGTTTTTATGAGCGAGTTATTAAACGACATAGTATTTAAGAGACTAATCTTTCTTAGGAAAGAACTAAACTTTACGCAAAGTGAATTCGTTGATAATTTTAATAATTTCATCAAAATAAATAATATTAAACTTACTAATAAAAGTAATAATCCATTAAAAGCGGATAACTACAGTAATATTGAAAGAAGACTAACTTCTCAGACTGAAACTTTTATACATTTTGTAAAATATTACCAAGTAGAACATGACATTAATCCTGCTTGGCTCTTTACTGAAGACAATACCTTAGTTTCAAAATATATGACAAAAGATTTAGAAGCTGGCCGTTATAATGTATTAAAAGAAAAATTATCAAAACTTAAAGAATTCGTTGATAAAATGCAGCTTACTCTGAAGGAGTAGCAATTGCTCTTTCTTTTATCGTATAATTTCCCTGGTTAATAAGTGTTGTTTTACCATCCTGATGATAAATAACCAACTGGTCTTTTTTCTTAATGTATTTATACTTGACATTTACATAGTTAATAATCTGTCCATTATTATTTAGTTCAATATCATAACTTTTCAAATTCCCTCGAATTAATGATAAAAAGAAAATTATAGCAAAGGTTACTAAAAGTAGATATAAGGGTAAGTTTAAAGACAGCATAATCCAATTAGAAATTAAAATAAGTAGCATAACTACAATTAAGTGATTAGCTGTGCTTATTGAACTATATTTTTCTAAATAAGATTTAATTTTGGGTAGTACTTGATTTTTATTCATTATGTTTTGTTTTAAATATTAAAAGTTTTTTTGCTTCAAGTTGTAAATCATCGGAAGCTTCTTTTAAAAATTCATTTTTATTTTTACTTATAAAATCCTGAAGCGCTTCTGATATGATGTCAGTTCTTGTATATGCAAGTTTGTCGTATCCTTGCTCATGCTTATATTGTACAAAAAGAGACATAAATTGAATTTGATTTTCGTACACTTTAAAAAGCACAGGTTTTTTAAGATTAGAGTTTTTAGATCCTCTCTTATATTTTTTCTCATTCATAACTTATTTTTCTATTACTAAAGGATTATTAATCATTTTTATATACCAGAATTATTTGGATCATCGTGAGCTGACCCCATTAAGAACAACTAAGAAAACTACTATGCAATAATTCTGTTCTTTCTTTGGAAATAAATTCATAAAAACAATTCTTAAATAATGTCAGATTAATATTTTCCATTTCTGCTATTTTAGATATCTGATAGCATTTCTTAAATGTTTCTAATGTTTCTTTTATATTCATTTCTTCATTCAAACAAAATTCTTTTATATCGTCATAAAGAAGTTTATTCATTTGAAAATTCAGATCCTTTTGAATAAATTCAAAAATAGTGTCGTAATCTTTATTAGTTGTTTTAGAAAGGCATTTAATTTTTTTATAAGGAAATTTATTATTTCCAATATCCGTTTTATAGGTACAGCCCTCTAAAAAATTTTGAGTAGCATTCAGCCCTGAAAAAATAATTTTAATACCCAAATTTTTATATAAATGATAAAAATAATTAATATTATTATTTTTTATTTTTTTTAATGTATTAAATTCATCTACAGTCGTTTCTGAATCCCAAAGATCATCAGATGTTCTCTCAATTTTAATCCCATAATGTACTAAATCAATAGACCCCATCTTAAAAAGATAATCTGAATTTTCAACTATCAAATTTTTGCAATCTAAATTTTTAAGAAGATTATATATTTTATTGGTATCATTATAAGTTTGAGGAGTAGCAAAACATTCTTTTCCAATTTTAGCGTCAATTGTGCTTGTATCTAAAACAATCCTATCAAGGGTTATTTTTACGCATGGATTTTTAACTTGACTATCCTTTCCTATATAAGCTGGAAATTTTTGATTATAACAAGTTGCAATATATGTTCTAAAGCTTTCTTCCATACCGTACAAAAGGACAAAACTGTTTGTAGTATCAATTGTTTTGAAAATCCTTTTAATTTGTGAAGTTTGTAATATTGGTTTCGCAGGAATAGAACTATTAAAAGCATCTTCCCATTCCTCTTCCTGATTATTCCAATCATTTAGATTATTATTTTTCATAATATTTTGTATTTGGTTGAATTTAGTATTTTATAAAAATTTGGTTAACATAACTTATAATTATAGGGAAAAATCTTTTAACATCCTTGCAATATTTTTTTGCATTGTTTCCGGATCTGGTCTGATAGAAATAGGATTTTGGAAATAATAATCAGATATATTCTGCAATAGTAAATTTTGATCTGCAGTATTAAAAATAAGAGATCTTTTATTGTTGATAAACAGAAGGGAAATACCTGTTAATTTTCCTCTTTCCTTTATTGTAAAAACCGATAATTTCAGATCAGGAATCACATGATGGTAAACCAAAAAATATTTATTATTTAAGCACAACCCATCGGCAACAGTTTTGTCGATAAATGAATCTGATAAATTATTCAGTGAATTCTCAAGTTCATTTAATATTGGATTAGATAAAGGATCACTTTCAAGGTCTGTTTTCTTAAGAAAGAAATGAAGATTATTCATTGCGTCTCTTTCTATGAAATATTCTTCGCCAAGAATATGATAAGTTTTAAGGAATTTAATATCAGACATTTTTTATTTGCAGACTTTATCCACCTGCTCCGGTGTAAATGATTTGATTGGACTTTAACTATTTTATAATGACAAATATATAAAAAATAATTAGGTATATATATATACTTAACTTTATTTCTATAATTTTCCGAAAGATGTTGAAATGTTAATCAAATTAATATGCTCTCAAAGTTAAAATTTCATTAGCTGTTAAATATTCCTGTTTCATGATCCAAGTCTTAACAAGGTTCATTCCTGCAAGTTTTACCTTAGGAACACCAAGCTTTTTATTGATGCTATCTACTGCATCCATTACAGGTTTATGTTTCGGAAACAGATCATCATCATATAGGCTAATTATTCTCTCATTTTCCGGAACAAAGGTGCTTAGTATTACTCCTGCCTTTTTATATTGAAATCCTTTTTTATATACTCTATTTAAAGCGATTTTAGCATATTTAGCAATCTCTATTGATGAATTGTAAGGGTTAGGTAAAGTAATGGTAAAACTGTTACTGTATTGAGGCTGATCAGGTCTGAAAAAGTTTGTTGTTAAATATACAGTTACATGACGGCAACAGCTTTTTTGATTTCTCAATTTGCGGGAGCATTCTGCCGAAAATGTTACAACCCTCTCCTGTATAAAATCAAAATCATCTGTACCTGTGTCAAATGTTCTAGTTGTCGCTATTTGCTTATTGGGCTCACTGAAAGAAATATCATATTGTCTAATACCCAATAATTCATTTTTCATCCGGATTCCGTAAATACCCATTTCCTTTTTTATAAAAGCATCCGGTAGATTAACAAAATCAATCGCTTTTTTTACACCATAATTTAAGAATCGCTTTTCATATTTTCTTCCAATGCCCCAAACATCGCCAATGGGAAACCATTTCAAAGCTTTCTCTATTTTTTCCTGTGAATCAATTGTGTAGACGTGGCCAAGATCAGCAGAGTATTTTTTTACTATTTTGTTGGCTACTTTTGAGAGCGTTTTTGTTGGGGCGATTCCCACAGATGTGGCAAGATCAAGACCTGTGAAAATTTTGTTTCTCATTTCTAGCATTTTATTTTCAAAATCTGAGTGACCATCACCAAAAATAAAACTTTCATCCACGGAATATGATTCTGTTTGATCGCAGTATCTGTTTATAATAGATTTCATTCGGTTACTGAGTTCACCGTAAAGTTGAAAGTTACCAGAACAGATTATTAAGCCATGAGATTTTACAAAGTGTAGTATTTTAAACTTAGGTTCACTCATTTGTATGCCAAGTTCTTTTGCTTCCTTACTTCTGGCCACGACACAACCATCATTATTCGAGAGAACAACTAAGGGTTTTCCCCTGTATTTTACATTGTAAAATCCTTCGGCACTTGCATAAAAGTTGTTGGCATCGACTAAAGCTATCATTATCTATATTTTCTTACTATCCCAATAATTACACCCCATAAAATGAATTCTGAATCTTCATTTATATCAAAGTCCGGATAATCTATGTTTGCTGTTTTAAACTTTATAGATTCTAAACGGTTATTATCTCCATATTTAGGCTTAAATCTCTTAATATAGGGTTCACCATCAATATATACAGCAACAAGATCAAGATCATTTGGCTGAATCCCTTTTTCAATTATCGCCCAGTCTTTATCAAAAACACCAATGTCATTGAGGCAATCTCCCTCTATTCGTGCTGGAAATGAAACGTCAATATCTTTTATCAAAAATTTAAATAGATCCATTTCCGGAAAATCTTCAGCTGGGCTTGAAAAACTTTGGTATCCACCCGCTTTTAATGGTTCATTAAAAGGCCGTAATATAATCGGATCAGTACAGGCAATACTGAATATTTCTAATTTTCCGCTATGTTTTGTAGGGCTTTTCATAATGCAAAATTAGGTGTTTTTGAGAAGGCAATTTTATGATTAAGATTTATTTTTTTTCAATATAACAGAATTAATACGACAGATCTTGACGTATAAAATAATTTTAACATATTATTCTGCGAAGTGTTATCCTGGCTAAATAGATATCCGGATCCGGAAAGAGTTCCGGCAGCAGCTGGCCAACATCACCGGGTGTGATCAGGATCCGGAACCGGTGCCCTGGGAAGATCGCCTGCAGACAAAAATTAATAGTTAAAAAATATTTTAAGACGATATTCAAAAGCAGAAGGCATACACGATTGTATGCCTTCCTTCTCTATATTACAAATTTTGTTTATTTCTAATTTTCTTGCTCTGCCGTTCAACCTCTATACTTTGTTTAAGATCTACTATCTGTTTTGTTACCTTTTCAATTTCGCTATCTCCATCAAATTTTTTGTAATCATTTTTTAGACTTGAAAAATAGTGAAGCTTTTCTTTCGATCCAGTAATATCAATTTCTACATTTTCAATTAATCTGGGTATTCTCTTTGAT
This sequence comes from Chryseobacterium mulctrae, assembly GCF_006175945.1. Classification (NCBI taxonomy): domain Bacteria; kingdom Pseudomonadati; phylum Bacteroidota; class Flavobacteriia; order Flavobacteriales; family Weeksellaceae; genus Chryseobacterium; species Chryseobacterium mulctrae. Next base: position 8,260 of record NZ_VAJL01000003.1, read on the forward strand.
ATTTCATTATAAATAATAGTAGCAGCTTCTATTGGATCCTTCGGTATTACATCCATCCTTTTTTGGATTTTAAGTGAGTTAAAATCATTGTCTAACATAATTTTAAGATGTCCTTTTTTAATTTCACTAAAAGAAATATTAGTTAAAGTCATATTAAGATTAAACGCTCCTATTTTGCATAGAGGAATTTTGTAAGCTACACTTCCAGAAATTACAGTTCTGTATGGTTCCAAATTTCTTAAATTGTTAGTGTCAACAATATTAAGCACTGCTTCATATTTTTTACGAAGCTCTGTACCAATCAATTTGAGATCTTGTACCCCCGATATTTCATCATTCCCATTAAAAAGGCGTATTTCTGGATGATTTTTAAAAGTTTCAGTATTCATATCTTCAAAAGTCTTTTGAAAATTGCTATAAACTTCCTTATAAAGACTTAATTGAGTAGATTCTTTCTCAAGAATCTCATTATAATAATTAAAGTTTCTGTTAAGTTTTATACCTTCATTTTCAATAGCTTCTTTATTGTTATATAGGTTTTCTAATTTCTTCTCAAGCTTAGCAATCTCTAACATTTGAGGGTTGTCTAGGATGTAGGCTTTCATCAACGAATAATTTGTTCCATTACCATCACCATCGATTTCACCTTCATCTAAAATACGTGGTGAATTAGCTCCAATTTTTTTAAATACACTTAGAAATTTTTCTTTTGTTTCATTTGCCTGTGAACGAAAAGCATCAAGAGATTTTTTAGCAAGATATTTATAGTTAAAAACAGTGTTGTCAAAATCCTTAGCTATCTCATTTCCCTGTCTTTTCATTCTTCCTTTTCTTTGCTCCGTTTTACTTGGAGTCCAGGGAATATCTAGATCATGCTCAGCAATACATTTTTTCTGTACATTCATACCTGTTCCTAAAGTCTCAGTAGAGCCAATTGCTATTCTAAACTCACCGGAATTTAATTTATCTTGAAACTCTTTTCTGAGCGCTTTGTCTTTTTTCGTTCCTGAAGCAGCTCTCCAGTCATGAGCAAATTGAATTTCATTTCTAGGTATACCGTATTTTTCAACAAGTATATTTCTAAGTCCATCGTAAACATTAAATTGATCACCATTTCTGGTATTAGGAATTCCAATGTCACAAAAAACCAATTGAACCCCCTTTAGATCATTTGTAAGGTTATATACTTCGAAAATCTTTTCGGCACACAGGTGCAGCTTTCCTTGTCCTGGTTCAATAAAATAATCATCATTTATTAGTCGTGGATCAATTCCGTTTTTTTGAGATAGATTGGATACAATTAGTGAACTTGCTTGTTTCTGTCTGTCATCAAAAGTTTTCTGAATTATACTCTCAAACTCTAAAGCAGATTCAGGATTACCATCTATAAAATCTACTAGTAAATCATTGAATCTTTCCTGCTGAGTGTTAGCTTCAATAATTACCATTTCTGTTTTCACATCCGGAGTTTCTATTGTGAAATTACTATCATTAACAACATGAGCCATTTCTAAATAAAGGGATTTAAGCTCAGGAACATTCACAATATATCTAAATCGTTCTTTTTCTTTTATGGCATTTCCGACAGACAATTCTTGTTGAGCTTCCTTTACAAAGAAATTTTTTGCAAACCTATCGAATGTATTAATATTCAATTGTTTCAATCTTTCTGGTTTAATCCAATTCATTAGATTATAAATTTCGGCCATTGAATTAGAAATGAAAGTACCCGAAAGAACAGTAACACCACTATCTTTAAGATTATATTTTTTCCTAAGCGATCTTGTTAACATTGCATAGTGTTTTGCTCGTTCAGAAGACTGTGTACTTAGCCCGGCAACACCACTATGTATTGTAGTAAAAGGCATATTCTTAAACTTATGAGCTTCATCTATCATAAGATGATCTACGCCTAAGGAATTGAAATCATAGATAGTATTATCTTTATTAGTATTAAGCTTATCAAACATTTTGTCAAGTTTGGCCTCTTCAGATTCCAACTGCTTTTCCAATCTTTTTAAATCTCCGACATTCACACCCTCATCTTTCAACTGCTTTTTATAATAAATATTATCTCTTAAATCGTCAAGGATTTCTTCAGTATATTCAATTTGAATTTCTAATGGAATTGGAATTTTTGCAATTTCTTCATGAGTCATTATAACACAATCCCAATCATTGTTAGCAATTAATGAATATTTCTGTTTCCGTTTTTCTTCAGAGGACAACTTTGTATTTTCATCTAGTTCCGATGTATCAAAAAATATTTTCGATTCCGGATAATGAAATTTAAACTCTTTATAGATTTGTTCAGCTGTTGCTCTTGTAACCGCTAACATCGGTTTCTTTTTTAACCCCGCTTCTCTCATCTTCATTGTAGCACTGAACATTACTAATGATTTTCCGGCTCCAACTTTATGATCTACCACTCCGCCATCGTTTTGAAGAATCATTGATACAGAATCTTTTTGATGTTGATGAGCATCATCTACCCCATTAATATCAGAAAAATCCAAATAAGAACCATTAAATATTTTTGGAACATTTGTGCAAAATGTATTGTTATAAGCCTGTAATATTTCCTTATGGTCTTCAGGGCTTAAACCGTTGAGAAAAGACTTCCATTCTTTTTTTAAAAGTTTTGATTTAAGCTCAGCATCTTTATTGGCTTTAATATCTTTAACATAAAACTCTTTATCTCCGGCTGTTATTTTAGTAGTAAAATTGAAAGATTTATCATTAATAATATCTTTTAATATCTCCCCTCCGGAGATTGTGCGGTTGGCAGCATCTACTGATATTGAATTTAATCCATAAGTTTCCTTAAAAGATTTTTTAGTGATTAGAAATCCATTGAGTTTTGTAAATTCAAAAAAGTCTTCAGATCCATAATCAAATTTATTCTGTAGAAACTTCTCCAGGTATTTTTTATCAAGCCATTCTGCATTGATATTTATTGTCAGATCTTCAAAATTTACAATACTGATATCGTGCTGTTTTAAAATAGAAAGATCTTCCCGAAGTTTAGAATCTGGCATATAATCAAATGACTTTTCATTTTGAATAACATGCTCTAAAATTTTTATTTTCTCCGGAAGATTACCCGAAAGGAATTCTTCTCTAGTAGAAAATTTGTATCTGACTGAATCATCTTTAATATAATAATCATTAAAGATCTTCTCCTTTTCAACTAAATATCTGGCAATACCTACTTTTTTTTCTTCATCTTCAATGTTAAGAAGCTGACAGATATATTGTATTTTAACCTGGCCATTGTATTTCTGAAGAGATTTTATTAAAGCCTGTTCCGGAGTTCTTACTTCTTTATCATTCTCAGTAAAATATTGCTCATTTGTGATTAGGTCAGAAGCAATGAATTTTCCAAGCTTATTTTTAATCTCTAATCCAGCGAATTCTAAAGCATACATATCATCCTTAAAGAACAGTAAAGACTCATTTATGCTTCCAAATGCTTTAGTATAATCATTATACCCACTAATCAAATGATGATGTCTTTCTACTAAATCGGTAGAACCTTTTTTAAGGGAATCCTGAAATAACAAAAAGTCATTCTTTAGAAGTAGCAACTGTTTGTCTTTTTGAGCAATATTTAATAAAGGAGTAGAAGAATATGAATTTCCTTCTTTTCTATCAAGTATGAAGACATTATTTTGATAAACTATGTAAGCCCCTGAGTAATGGAAAATATTTTCTTTCTCCAACTCAATATTAGATAGAATTTGTGACTTAATTTCCTGCTCCTGGGGAATTTCTAAAGCCTTATCTATAACAGAATTAGTGAGAGTTTCAAACTGTTGAATTTCGCTTTCAAAATCAAAAAGAGATAGTTGTACTCCGGCAGCAGGATTTTGTTTTTTATATTGGTTTTTTGAACTCTTCTTCTTTTCTATATCCTTTACAATATTCTCAATTTCATTGATGCTGATAGGCTCCAATATTGTTGCATTTGTGAAAGAATAGTTATCTTCTCTTTTAAAATTCTCTAAATAATTTTTAACTCTATATTGGTCAGAATTTGAAACAGAAATATTTTGGAGATCATTGATATCAGGTGTTTTTAATAAATCTACAGTTTGTTGTATATGATCTTCAAATTCAGGTCTCTTGATTGCTTTTGAGAAAACATTAAATCTCTTGTCAGGATCTTTTAATGTTGAGGACAATGTATAGCCATTGTGCATAAAATTAGTTTGCAATTCTCCCACCAATATTTTATCCTGTCTTTGGTAAACGAAAGAATTTATATTATACTCCTGGTCTTTATTTTTATTTGGGTTATTTACTTCAGTAATAAAGAGACTATCTGCTTTTAAGCTAATAGAATGAATCACTTGATTAAGAACCTTTGTTTCTAAACTTGTGATTAAACTTTTTCTGTGCGTATGAATATAATCTGTCTGCACCTCAGTGCCTAGAAATGTTTCTTTAGGAAGACGGACAATATTTTTAACGCTATTATTATTTTGAAAAAATAAAGCTCTGTCTATTTCGTTTCCAGGAGAATCAAGAAAATTACTACTCGTAATAAATCCGATATCTCCATCATTTTTTAAAAGTGCAGATGATTTTAAAAAAAAATAACTGTGGATATTCGGAACTTTCTGAAGTTGAAAATTTGACTGAATCAGTTCGTCTAATATTTTTGTACTACCGAAGGGAATATTACTTGTTATAATATCAAATTTACGATCAGTCAAAATTTGAAAGTTTTCAAATTTACTGTTATGTGCAGAATAAGTAATATTTTCTGAATCTAAAATTTCATTTTTTATACTACTTAAAATTCTAAATGAAATTGTTTCCGGTTCTATTGCATATATTCTGAATGCAGCACCCTCATTGATAAGACCTTCCTCTTTTAGAATTCTTATATTGTCAACAATACTTTTCACAAAAACTCCTGTCCCGGCACTTGGTTCTAATATCATGAAAGGTGCATTATTGCTGCTTTCATTTATTGAATCTAATTTTTGTGAAAGTAAACTTTTAGTGATCTGATCTACATAATCTTTATCGGTAAAATAAGCATACAATGCACTCCTTGCTATCTTCTGAAAAACAGATTTAAGATGATCATTTGATATTCCTGCAGTATTAAGATCGTTAATAAGAATTCTTATTTCATCATAGTACTTTTTAGTAGTTTTGCTGTCAAACTTTTCTGAAAGAATATCATTTATAGGCATAGTAAAATAAGGAAAATTGCCAAACCCGGTAAACAGATTTGACAACTCACTATACTTTAGATCTTTTTCTGAATTTAAAGCAATTAGTTTTAATGCTTCTATATTATTTTTGAACCTCTGAAAATCGCTCAAATTTTTTATCATGATATTGGTATTAATTTGCAAATTGTTCTCTAATAAACTCAAACCCTCTTTGTAATTCAAGCTCAGGAAGATTCTGAATACTAACATCAGAATGTTCTAACAACTCTTTACTATACTCAACAATATGTAAAAAAGCATCAGTTAAGATTTGGTCTTCTTGTCCAAGAATTTTTATTCTTCTTACATATTCACTTTCTAATTCTGGTAAATCCTGAAGTAATTCTTCATTTAGATATCTTTGTAGATACTTGTAATAAGGTAATCTCTTTCTGTTTGGAATAATACTATTAATTACCGTTTCATTTTGAGCATAAATAGAGTTTATCAGTACTCCATCTATGCTAATTAAATTTTCATTCATATTAATTAAATTTTTAAACTTTTCTTCTTGGGAATATCATTTTCAATCTTGTTATTTTTAATCAATTTCAGATCGTCATTCCAATCTTTAGAAATAGACTTTTGAATAGATATTTTCTTATTTAATCCAGGGAAAATTTGCAGTGATAAATTATTAAACGATTCCAAATATTCTTTAGTATTTGGTACTATAAATTCAAGTTCAGATTTAGAGTTCCTCTTAACATAAGATATTACCATTTCTTGATTAATAATCTCTATTGCCATATTTCTTGGTAATACATCAGAAAGAAAATTTACTGTTTTCTTATCAATTTCTTTAAATTTTGAAGCAATTTTTTCAGCCTTTGCAAAGCTTTCTTTGTCATGTAAACTTAGTGATATAGATAAAAAATCGGTATCCTTATAATTAATTTTTATTTCTGGTATGAGTGAGGATATAATTATCGTATCAAAAAAAGATCCTCTTTTATCATTATCCGTTGCTAAAGTAATTTTTTCAAATGCCCTGAGTTCAAAATATTGTTTTAATTTAAAAGCTTTATTCTCACCAATCTCACCATTTGTGCTAATATACTCAGCATTTTGAGGTTTATTTACTTCAAAGTGTGCCATTGCATCCCAGAGCGATTCAGTTACAAATAAATTTCTTCCTCCTTGTTTAGTATTTACCTGGAGATTAATTTTATCAATTTCGACTGTATTTGAAAAACCAAAACCAACATCATTTTGTGTTCCACTAACAAAGCGTTTTGAATTGAAATTATCATAATCTGGATTTGTATTTATTTTTTGAACCCCTACAACTTTTCCAGATGTATCTTTAATTTCAAAAGCTAAAGTGAAAAAAGGATCTTTTTCATCTTTAAAACTTTTAACAATATTTTGAAATAATGGATGATTTAAAGTTTCTATCGAAATTTGACGATAATTTGTAACATAGTCTTTTTGGTTCTGGTGGATAGGATAAAATTTGCCCTTTAAAATAAATTCATCTGATAATTCCCTCGTAAACATTTTATTCCTAAAATCTTCATTTAATTTTTGCTTTTCATATACAGTAGTTAAATTTTGTTTAATAGTTTCTAAATTACTTTTATAAGCAATAAGTTCTCTGTTAACACCCTCCCAAACTTTTGATTCATGTTGTACTACAAAATTTTTAATAAAATGTATTAAATTTCCTGGGGTTCCAGAACCGCGGACAAAATAATTTTGTCTTCCGTCTTTTCCTTTTCCAAACTGAAATTTATTAGTTCTTAATTTTGGATCTAGATTATCAACAAAAGCATCTCGACTTTTATCATAAAAAAAATTAGGAAATTTATATACAAAGAAATCCATAAGATTAATTTCATTCATTGCTTGATCCCAATTGATCATAAGTGGTTTATCGTTCATAACAAAGTAGTTTTAGTGGTGTGTTTTCTATTCGTATTTATGATTCTGTCAAAGTACGTTCTAAAAGTTGATCTATATCGGATTTTACCTGATTAAAATTATCCAATAAAACTTGATTTATATCTTTATCAGAAAGAGGCTGATTTTGAGCATCTAGAAAAATAGTTAAGTCTGGCAGTTCTCCACTCTCTAATTTTTTAGTTTTAACAGGATCTACATGTATTGTAGAATAAAAGAATTTTTGATCAATCTTCTCTGTAAAATTATCTGCAATTTTTCCACAGAATACACCCTGAGACAATGTACTGATCTCTGATTCCGGAATAAGTTCTTCCATCTGTTCTGAATAAGATATCGATGTTCCACTGTCAGAGATTGACTGAGATTCTTTCTTCACTTTAATTTTACCAAACATCCTGGCTAATCTTTGTGCGGTTTCACCAGAAACCTGCCCAGCAAAAATATTACCCATTGTATTTACAATTGATTCTGCATTTTCTTTAGAAAAGTCCCTTACAGCCTGTGTTATATCCTGAAATCCTAGCCAAGTCGCTATCTCATTACTTCTCCCTGTCGCTATTATATTATCGAGTGTTCCTTTAGGAAATGACATAGTTGTCAACTCATCTAATACTAAGGCTGTTTTATTTTGATGCTTTTTATTAATTACCTTCATTATTTTAGTTGTAAACAATGAGATACAAACACTGTATATTTTTTCTCTTTCAGGGTTGTTGCCAATGCAAAGAATTTTTGGTCTTTTCGGATCATTAATTTTCAAATTAATCCCATCAATTTCATTACCTTCTTCATCTTTGTCTGTTGTCATAACCCAGTAAACAATTGGTGATGTCATTCTGGATAGTCCTAAACGAGCAGAAGCAATTTGTCCTTCAAGCTGATCAGTAGCTTGATTTTGATAAGCAGATATAAATGGTGCAGCCATGTTAGAAATTGTACCATCTTCGATAGAGGAAAGAAATTCAAACTGCTTTTCATAAGATCTTGATAATAGTTCAATCAAGTGTGGCAAAGAACAAAACTTTCCATCCTCAGTACAGCGAAGCGCCCAAATTAAACAGGCCACATAGTTGATTGGTGATTCTACGAAAAAATCCCCTTGCTTAGAATTCCAGGATCTGTTAAGTGCAATCATAAGAACCTGGGCAGCTTCAACTGCATCTACAGAATCTATTAGTAATTCTGGCTGTAGAGGATTACATCGATGAGATTTACGTGGGTCGTCAAAATTAATAACACAGAATTCCGGTTCTACTTTATAGTTCTTCTTATAAAGTTCTAAGCAATTATATGTGAATACAGATAATGTCGGAAATTTATAATCATAAACACACATTGCAAATCCTTTTTCAATATGCTGTTCGATTGCTGGCTGTAATATGGCAAAGGATTTTCCGGAACCGGGAGTTCCAATTACAAGAGTTGCTCTGAAAGGATTTACAACATTAATCCATCCATCATCTGTTTTTAAATTAACAGAAAACTCATTTTCCATCAACTCTTGTGTCTGTTGGAATTTTCTTCCTTCTTTGCCAAATCTATCTTTACCAAATGAAGAATTTATTGTTGTCATAATCTCTCCAAAGTAATAGATCATAAGGAAATACGTTACAAGGCTTATGATAGTATAAAATGAAAATATACCGGCATTCATCCCGACATGGTATAGCATGTATGAAAATATAAATACAATACAGCATATAGCTGCTTTTAAAATTAGTGATTGAATATTTACATTATCTTTCAGTCTTTTCTTTGGTTTTCCACCAAATACAGAAAATAAAACCAAAATTACAATAAACAATCTCACTAAATAATACCTCCCACCACTATAAAATCCCATATTTAAGATTCTATTTGAAAAAGGAGTAAAGAAGTCAAAACCCAACTTTGTAAGGGAAACATTTCCAAGAGTTACTATATCTATCCCAAGTAATAACATGGATAGTAAGAAAAATAACCCAGTATATACTTCTAAATTTTTATCCTGTGCCATAATTAATTATTCTTGCTTTTAAATTTGCTGTTACCTACACCTGGGTTAGACTGCTTTTGTTGAGTCTCAATCTGATTTGTTTCTCTATTAAAGATCAGATCAATGGTATAAGATTTATTATCTTTTGTTTTACACTTCGCATTTGGAGATTTCCCCTTTGTTAAAAGTTCTGCCAATCGTTTCTCTGTAATATTTTGTCCTCTAAAATTCTTATAGAGTTTGTACTGACAACCCTGATCATCTTCACAATGATAATAAAATTTATTCTGTAGTAATTTTGATTTCTTACATTTAGGACAAGAATGAGTTGTCTCATTAGGATTAAATGCCAGTTTAGGACTATTCTTTATCTGATTTGTAATTTCATAGGCAAACTTTTTGATATTTTCTTTAAAACTATTTACATTCCCTTTTCCATTCTCAATATCAGTAATTGCACTCTCCCACTCTCCAGTTAATTCTGCCGATAATATTTTCTGGCCATTTAAAGATTTTATCACCTCAAATCCTAGCTTTGTTGGAAGAAGAGTTTTGCCTTTTCTCTCAATGTATTCTCCATCAACAAGTTCTTTTATTATTCCTCCCCTGGTTGCTGAAGTTCCTATTCCCTTTCCTTTTAAAGCTTCCTTCAGTTCCTCATCTTCAATATCCTTTCCACAAGTTTCCATCAATGTGATCAAAGATGCATCATTTAATAAGGGCGGAGCAGTAGTTTGTGATTCTGTAATTGTAGCATTTTTGATTTTATAGGTGCCTTCCTGTAATTCTGGTAATTGTCTCTCCTGTTCCTCCTCCTCATTATCATTATCATCAGTATTTTTTGTTCCTTTCTTTTCTAGGAACAAATCTTTAAAAACTGTAAATCCTTTATTAACAACAACAGATCCTTTAGCTAAAAACGGAATTTCTATACCATTTATAAAGAAAGTATAAGTGGTTACGTTCTTTACTTCTTTTGTCGAAAATGCCTGAAGGAAAGAAGATAGTATAGTAAGATATACATTCTTTTTCTTTTCATCCAGCTGGGCTAGTATCGGCATATTTATAGTAGGAATTATTGCGTGGTGATCGGTAACCTTTTCGTTATTAAAAGGTTTTAAATTTTTATTAAGCAACAGAGGAACTGTTAGATCCTGGCAATTGAAAAAACCTCCAATATCTTCAATCAATTTAAAAACTTCATCCTTCATCTCATCATTTAGATATCTACTATCTGTTCTTGGATATGTTACATTCCCAGCTTCATAAAGAACCTGAAGATAATTTAAAGTCTCATCAGCTGTATACCCAAAGTCTCTGTTACATTTCTTCTGCAATTCCGCTAAATTGAATAAAGCCGGTGCAGCTGAAGATTTTTCTTTTTTATCAATATCACGTAATGTAATGTCGTTTACACTTAATATCTTATCTAGTAATTTTTTAGCTTCAGAAGGATCAAAATATTTATCCTGATAATTTGCTGTAACCTCTCCATGCTCAGAATTAATAGTCACTTTAGGAATGAAAAATTTCTGGGATTTAAAACCCTTATTTTCTAAAAATCTTTTAACAACTAAAAATAATGTAGGAGTTTTTACACGTCCTATTCTAAGCAAAAAACCATTATTTTTAGTCATTGCAATACTAGAGTTAAACCCCAAATACCAATCGGCCATCTGACGTAGCTTACCTCCTAAATATAAACCGTCTTTCTCTTTACCATCAATTAGATTTTTAAATCCATTTTTAATGACATCAGAATTTACAGAAGATATCCATAATCTTTTGAAAGGTTTGCTGCATTTTGCATGTTCATAAATTAATCTAAAAATTAATTCTCCTTCCCTACCAGCATCAGTTGCACATATAATCTCAGTGCTGTCATTGAACAGTTTTTTGATAATCTCATACTGTTTTTTCGCAGTTCCTTCAGAATCTTTTTTTACCTTTAATGGTATATCCTGTGGTAAAAAAGGTAGATCATCATTTTCAATTTTTCTTCCAAGAACTTCTTCCGGAGAACACAACATTACTAGATGACCAAAAGCCCAGGTAACCTGAAATCCATTTCCTTCAAAATAACCATTTTTCCTTTCTCTCGCTCCTATTGTTTCAGCTATTGATTTTGCAACGCTCGGTTTTTCTGCTAATACTACTTTCATAACTTGCTTTTATTTATTATTAAATTCCATATAAAATGATAATAAAGCATTGCTGCTTTATTATCATTAAAATAATTATTAAATGCCCTCAGTGGATTCTGGCTCTTCTGGAGCACTTGATTCGTCCTTAGGGTAAGACTTATGAAGAACAAGCTGATCCACATATTCAGTAGTAGTATATTGGATTCCTTTATCATTTTCATACGAAGTGGTATCACAATAATTACAGTGAACGGTAACTCCCTCTCCCTTTTTCAGTCTGTTTAAAATCTCAGGATTTTCTTTAGACTGGATCCAATAAACACATCTTTTGTATTCTGGATTTTTTTTATTTGGAAAATTAATTGCCACCGTAAAGTTTATAGGTGATCTCTCTTTTTCTAATTGGCTATACGTTGCATCTGCAACTAAATGTCCGGTGAATGTTAATGTGTACATAGTAATATTTTTATTGGGTTTTATTTATATTTTTGGTCCTTTATTTTGAGTAATATCATCATTTTTACTAAAATCAATTCTACCATCAATCTTGTATGATTTTATTGCTTCCTTATTTACCAATTCATTCAATTCATTTTTATTTATGAATTTGTCAGCTATAAAAGTGTTAAGATCTTTATCATAATGCACTTTTACCGTAAAAGGTTTCTCTTCTTTACTAATTCCGTCCACTATAATAGCCCTACCATCCGCAGCATCTTTAATTTGATTTTCATTAAGAACTGTTCCAAATGCCATAGTTGGCATATTATCTTGCTTATTTTTCCAATAAGGTTTTAGGGTAAGTTTATTTTCCTTAGAAGAGTATTCTGGCCTCATTTTAAAAAAATACTCTGTTTTTTGTCCTTCTTTATCTGATACACCTTTAAAAACTGTGTTGGTAAGCTCACCTCTCATTAAACGAGTAATATCACCTTTATTAAGATCAGAGAAATTAATTCCGGCAGGCTTTACTTTAAATAAAAATTTTATTTCTGATCTGTCATACTTTTGTCCAGGAAAGAATTGATAAATTTCATCTTTATGAAACTCTTTAATCTCACCAACTAAACTTTTTAGAATAACTTTATCTCCGTTAATACTTTCTATCTGTCCTTTAAAATAATCGGCTTTTGATAAATTTCATCTTTATGAAACTCTTTAATCTCACCAACTAAACTTTTTAGAATAACTTTATCTCCGTTAATACTTTCTATCTGTCCTTTAAAATAATCGGCTTCATGATTAACAATTGCTAGTTTACCAATTTCTAATTTTGGTAAACTTCTATTCTGATTTACATTTTCTGAGATCCTTAATAATTTTTCTTCTCCATGTGGATAATGTGCTTTAATATTTCCATACTCAGTTATTGAAAAGCTAACAAGTAATTCATCATCATGTTTTGGAGAAGCTATTGAAACAGAACCTTCACTAATTAATATTTCTTTTTGTTTTGGTGAGATTTCAATTCCATCTAAAATATCAGGTATAGCCGATAAATAATAATCCATTTTTTCTTCATTGTAAATTTCATGAACAATATTCAAAAAATTATCAACTTGAATTTGATTATCAGATCCACTCTGTGCGTAAGTATTATCATTAACAATTTTTTCAATTAATGATACTTGATCTTCATCAGCTATAGATTTTAACTCTTTATATTTCTCCAATTTTTCATAACTAGAGGAATCAGCAAAAAAGTTATCAAATTCTTCAGCCTTACTTTTTGTATACAGTATTAACAATTCAATTTCTTCAGGAGAAAGAGTTCTGATTAATTCTTGTACAATCTCTTTTTTGTCTTTTTGATTTTCCATATTTTGATTTTGGTTTTGATTATTACTATTTATTAAGTCTCTTAATAAATATTGATCATCTGGATTGATTGGTCTTAAATAAATAGGATTAGCATCAAGATAATAATCAAATGTATATCCTATAGCTTCACACTCTGACTGGAATTTTTCACATTCATTATAAGAAATTCCATTTTCAATTTTTCCCTCCCATTTTTCATGAAGATCTTTTAACTCATCAGACATAAACTCATAATTTTCAAAAAGATCTATTTCTTGAAACAGTTCATCTTGTTTTAACTCATATAGAGTAAAGAAATATGCTTGTTTCTCATCTATTTGAGTATATGTTAAGCCCTGGCTTAATTCAGTCCTATTTGACAGTTCATTAGCCCACATATCGGACAATCTTTTATATTCTGGCCATGATAATTTTTCATTATCTCCTTTATTATCTTGAAGTTCAGTTGCCATATTTATAATTGCATTTTGGTTTTAATAATATAATATATAAAGAAATTAATACATAAAGATATTAATATCTTTACATTTTAATTCCGGTTCCCTTGTCTATTATTGTTGTTTTCGCAGTAAATTCTTGTGACTTGCCTTCCTTTATTGATTTTGCATAGTTCTCTCCCTTATTTGAATAATATAAAATATCGTTCAGCTGGGCATCATATTTCATATCGCTTTGATACTGAAGAGTACCATTTTTGTCGAATACTTCGAAAACAATCATCTTATTATCCAATAAATCTTTCTTTTGATCTTCAGATAATTTTTGTCCTTTCATTTCAAACTCATCAATTTTAAATTCATTGTTTTTAAAGACTGGTTTTAAAACTAGTTTTCTGTTTTCATCAAATTTAACTACTAGCTTAAAATCTTTATTTTCGGAAATTTTAAAACCTATTTGATCTTGCTTTATATATGTAGAGTTAAAGACCTGAGACATCTCTCCTTTCAATAGATTGATCTTACTTTCATTAGACAGATCATCATATTTTAATTGAATATTACTATCTACAAAAGCTTTTTGAACTTGTTCAATAGTATATTTTTGACCTTTAAATAATTTTGTAGTATTATCTTCAGAAACTTCTTTTACAGACTTATCATATAACTCAATCTTTAGTAAACCTTCATTTTCCCCTATAACTCTCCCCTTTTGATATTTCCCTTTATCTTCAAAAGAAACAATATCATTAATCGCAACTTTTTCTTTATTTACATTCAAAATCTCAATAATTTTTTCTTCAGAATGCAAGGAAAGTTCTTGTTTTTTTACTTCTACGAATTCAGTTATTACACTTGAGATACTATTGTCTTGGAGACTTTCATATTTTTTTATTAACTGTACCATATCTTCATCAGACAGTTCTCCATTCTTAAATTTATGCGTAAAATCGTCTATAAACTTAAGGTCTTCCAATTTGCTTTCTTCATTAATAACATTGACTAAAGCATTCATTCTTTTTTGTAGTGTTTGACTTTCATCCTCTATTATTGGTTGAAACATCTTATAAACAGCAGAAATTGTCTTTTTTGCTTGGAAAGATTCTGATTTCTTGATACAGACGAAAATCTCATTAAAAACGTCCTCAAAATTCGCGTTCCGGGCAACTCCCTTTAAAATGTTTTGTGAGTCTCGTAGTGAATCATCAAATAATTTTTTAAGAGAAAATTTATTTTTTGTTAGTGCCTTTTCTACTTTAGGGGAAATGATATGTTTAGTCTTTGAGCTAATTTCTAATTCAGGATTTACTCCTTCTTTTTTAATTAGGTCTTTCCATACATCTATCCCTGTTTTTTGTTCCAGAATTTTTGTTATTTCTTTATTTTGAATCAAAATTGATTCTTGATTTCTTAATAATTTTAAATCTTCTGGGTTTTCAGTGTCAGTTTGAAAAAATGGTATTACACTTGAAAAATTTTCACCATTATAAACAATATCTTCTCGTACAATACCGAAAATTTCAACTCCATCTTTAAGAAAAGAAACAAAATCATATCTCTCCTTATTATCTGGCTCCTTTAGTAACTCTTCAATTTGAGATCGTAAGATTAACGACTTATTCTCCTGGTTAATACGAGAAGCCTTTTTATCATTTATAAACCTTTTATTTAAATCTAAAACCTTGTCGATTAGAGCTTGTTTTTCTGATGGTGTTTTCGCAATTTCAGTAAAATTGAATTCTCCACCCATATCCTCTTGCAGCCCATTAAATGCATCGTCTTCAATTAAAAATTCATTTATTGAAGATTGGAAAAGGTCTATGTTCTCTGAAATCTCTTTTTCAGTAAGTTCATCTGTTTGTAATATTTCATACAATTCTTTGGAAGACAATAAATCAAGACTTCCAGTTTCTTTTAGTTTTTGTGATAATGTGCTCATATTTATTATTTTAGCTAACCAAATTTATGAAATAATTTCGTATTATTTAAAACAGCCTTATTTATTTCATAATATTGTCATAAATTTTGTTTAGGATTATTAGACTTATTTTTTATATTTTTCTCTGATTTATCAAATAAATCCAATATTTTATCAAATCCTTTTACTAGAATTTCCCCAATATTCGACTCTTGTGATTTCATATCATCTTCACTGATAACCTCTTTATTTATTTGATTTTGGAATTTCCAAACTTGGGATCTGTAGTTTTTAGCATGCACCATGTTAGAAATTTCATTAAAATCTAACTTGTTTATAGGTATTTTAACCGAAGCATAATCACTTTCTTTAGGGTTTTTATTTGAATAATTATTAAATCTTAATTTACCTTCATAAACGTCTGGCACCATCCCATTTTGAGCCATAAACATTACATAATGTTGAGGGTCTAAACTCTTTGATTTTGATGGATACAATTCTTTATATTTTTTATCGAGTACAAAAACTAGTGTATCATTATGATACTTATAATTTCTGTTTATCTTAGTTCCAAACTTTTGTTTTACACTACCGTAGCTAAGATCCCTGTTTATAGATGAAGGTTTGTAGTGAATGTTCTCTCTTTTATCAAAAAATCTGTAAGCAGCAACTACACCATTTTTATAAGTATACTTTACTTCAATATCTATTTTATTAAGTTCTTTTTCAAATATTTCATGAGTCAGAATATTATACTTTGCAAATACTTTGTTTTTTATAAAATCATTAATTTCTTTTTCTCTCTTTATTCTATAATTCAAATTGCTTTTAAAAAGTCTATCAATTTTCTTCTGGCCGGGTTACTATATAAAGTAGATGCATTTATTGGTAAATCATTTATTCCTTCCATTTTGTATTTATATCCGATTCTATCTATACCATCCTTATCCGTGTATTCATTAGTAATAACTTCTAGTCCCACTAACTTTAATTGACTATTGTACTCAGAAATAGATGTAGGATGATAATTTTTAAGAATATAATCTACAGCATATGAATATCTTTTTCTCTTATCTAGTGTATCCTGCAGCTCTTCTTTTATTACAATATCTTCAGGAACTTTCTTTAAACCATTTTTTACACTACTAACCAGAGTTAGTTCATACTTTTTTTCTAATTCTCTAGTTATAGTCTGAGATCTTAAAAAAAGATTTGAATCATTTATTATCTTCTTCCCTTCTGTTATTTTCGGAGTTACGATATGAATATGCGGTTGAAAAGTATCAAAATGCCTATAAACTATAAAAGGGTGATCTTCCGAAAAACCTAATTTTAGTAAATAATCTTTAGTTATTTCTAATAGTTTAATATTGTCTAGTTTCTTTAAATCTTCAATTGGAAAGTTTAAAGATATGTGCATGTTTTTATCCTTCCTTTTACTATCTCTTGTGTGCAAAGCGAAGTGTGAAATAACCACATTTTTATCAGCATCAGAATTGAAACCGGAGTAGTGTATTCTCTCAGCTTCTCCCTTTTTAACTTTCTTTTCGTTATACTCTATGAGTGGTTTTACTTGTTCTGTATGTGAAATATTAGCTATCAATTTTACTATTTAGTTTGGTTAGAATGTCCTCAAACATCTTATTCAAAATTGCAATTTCTGACTTAATATTACTAAGATCATTGTTATTTATCTCTTTTGTTGTATTAATTTTTTTTGCAATCTGATTAATATTACTACCTATTTTATTTACTTCTGAGATATATTTTTCAAAATTAATAGGTACATATATTTGTTTATTATTACCTAATAAAAGTGTTCTAAATCCCTCTGACAATGATAAATTATCAGGAATGTTTTTGATTATTTTTTTATATTCATCAATTGTTACATAAAACCCTATATGTTTATCTCTCCTTTTTTTTGGATCTTCAACTACTGGTCTACCTCCTTTATTTTTCATAAAAAATAATAAATTAAAATATATAAATATGCGACTGGAACGAGCATATTATTCAACTTGCTCCGCAGGACAAGGAGGTTTTTCTTGCAGAAAAACACAACTTGCTATGTTTAAACACAAACTTACGAAAAAAATATCTTAATATATTTATATATTAAAGGATCTTTTTGAAAATAACAGCAAATAAATTTATTTATATATAAATTCCTTTATATCTTATTTTACTATTTTGCAATATTACATATAAATATCTTTATATATTAATTCCTTTGATCAAACTTTTTAAAAAAATATATTAGTTCCTTTATGTCTTAATTTATTTATATTTTAATTTATAAATATTTTAATATTTTTATTTCTTTATATCAAAATTTTTTAATACATTTGTATATGTATATATTAATTTATTAATTCCTTTAAAAATTAGTGTCTTAATTTATTTATATATTTGTAGCTATATATATTCAATTTATGTTTAATTAAAATTTAATATTATGGAAAATGCTTTTGCTTTAATGTTTCATTTTACGGTACGTGTGATATTTAATTGTATAGCAACATTCATTAATCTCTTTGTTGCAATTTTTAAATTAATTATAAAGCGTAAATAATATGATAGTATCATTCAGTTCACAAAAAGGAGGATCCGGTAAAACATCTTCTACAATGTTAGGTGCCACATACATCAACTACTATTTTAATAAGAAAATTTGTGTTGTTGATGTAGATATCCAAAAATCACTTTTCAATAAAAGGAAAGATGAATTAGAATATATTCAGAATTTAGCAAATCAGAATAATGGCCAGCTGTTACCTCAGATGAGAGAAGCAAAAATGCTTAAGAAGCTAGACGAAGAAGGAAAGTCTTTGTTTCCAATCTTTGCTTATTCATTTAAAGATGACAACGTAATAGAAAAGATTCTTGATCTTGAAAAACAATATGATATTGTCTTCATTGATTTCCCTGGTACATTAGACTTTAAAGAAATTTCTTTCATTCTATTAATTCTAGACTATATATTCATTCCTTTCTATTCAGAAGAAAAGAATTTCAAGAGTGCTTTTGATTTTGAAAAAGTCCTGCGTGGAATAAAAAACAGTCAAATTGATTCTCCTAATTCATCACGTTTAAAGGATCATTATGCCTACTTTTTTAAGTACAATGAAAATACAACTAAAATGGAGTGGGAATTTTTAGAAAATATGTTTAAGAAGAGAGGAATCAATAAAATGAAAAACTCAATTCATGAAAATAAAAAGTTAGAAATGGAAGTTTCTACAGTCAATATTGTTAGTGGTGTTCCGTTAGCAAAAAGTCCAGTAAAATTTGTTGAGGAAATTATGTCTATTTTATTTCCAGACGAATTCACAATTAATCAATAAAAGATAGAAAAAGATATGAGTAAAAAAGATTACCTGTCAAACTTAGGAAACTCTTTAGTAGATGATTCAGCAGAAAATATTGTTGAAAAAAAATCTAATGAGATCGGGAAGATTATTAACAATGAAGGAGAACCCGAAGAAAAGCCAATAGGAGAGAGTGAAAACCATTCAGTAAATAAGAATGTTTCTTCTAAATATAAAAATAGAAATACTAGCTCTACTTCTCCAAAAAAAAACCTAAAAAAGAAATTGATACTCTCGCAAAATTTTCACCATCTGTAAAAAAAATTCTTCAAAAGAATAATGATCTTGAGTATTCTGATACTACAAATACCAAAATATCAAATGAAGCCAATAGAGCCTTAAAAATTATTTCTTTGTCTTCTGAGGTTCCTGGATATAAAGTAATGAGTAGTTTAATTTTAGACTTCTACAATAAACATAGTGAAGAATTTAAACTATAAGATATGTTGCTATATGTAATGTTCTTTATAATAACAGTTGTTCTAATAACTATTTTCTACATAAAAAGGCATCTAAATAAAGGAGAAGAAAATAAAACAATGCCGAAAATTTCACAAACTGTAAAAAATGAGATAGAACAATTGCCTGGTGACCAAAATTTAAGTTTTGATGTCAGAAATAATCAAACAGTTGAAATTGATACCACAAAAAAAGCAATTAAAAAAATAGTCAGACGCTATTCAAATATTAATTCTTTAACAGTTCAAACTGAAGAGCCTGATTTGATAAAAGAAGAAAATACTAAAGCTGCCGGACTTGAAAACATATCAATTAGTACAGGATCCGCTTTTGATGATATCGAAATAGATTTTGATACAATTAGTGACCAAGAAAATCAACCATCGTTGAGTGAGCTGACTTCAATAAGTGAAATAGTTTCGGATAAGGGTGAGACAGAATTATATAAGATACTTGATGTTTCTTTACATAATAAAATATCAAATCAATTGGAACAAATTTCACAAGGAGAATCTGATGATGATGATTTAATGGATGAGTTCAAGAGCTTTAAGTTTGCTAACTCTTATGCTGAGAATACAAATGATATTTTTAATGATCTAGACAATGTAGAGGATGAAGTAGAGGAAAAAGTAATTGAAAATGAAGAAAAAACACTTCAAAAAGATGAAATATTTACGGTTCATAACGAAAAATCATTTAGTTTTACCGAAGATTTAAATAGTACAACAGATAGCACTCTAGATTTCAATTTTGACTTTGAAGAAGTTGAAGAAAATGATAATTAAAAAATAAAATATTAAACAATGAAAAATGAATTAAATTACAAAAAAACGCTTAGAATTGTTACAGGAATGTTTGTTATTCTATTGCTATTAACTCCTGAAATGATGTTTGCAGACATTAATGGGGAAATTTCTAAGTGGAAAGGAACTGCCAGAACTGTTGGTAAATCCATTATTGGTCTTGCTGCTATTGGTGGTGCTGTCCTTACTTATTTTAAAATGCAAACAGATGATGGTTCTTCTGGAAAAAAGGCTTTAATGAATTATATTGGAGCATTAATTTTTGGAGCAGTAGCTTTTATCCTAATTGATGAATTTTTAAAATAAATCAATGAAAAACTTTCCAGTTATTAAAAACATCGGTAAGGAACCATTATATTTTGGTTTGAGTTTGAAATCATTTATGATTGTAATTATTGAACTCATTATCTCCATATTTTTAATAAGGGGGTTTGTGACACTTCTAGTTATTGTTCCTGTTATTGGCTTAACATATGCCTTTCTTGGTAAAATGGAAAAGGATCATGGAAATGATTTTTTATCAAAATTTATGAAAAGGTATTTAGAACATTTTGATGGTACTAAAATTGGACTGTCAGAGCTAAAAAAAACGATGAAAAAAAACGATGAAAATTAGACATACTTTACTAAATAATATTATCTAATTAGATAGTATATATCCAAAAATTTACTAATACAAAAATTAAAAGGATTTTAATTACCAGTCTTTAAAAGGTAATAAAAAAGTTTGTCTTCGTATATCTCGTAACAGTAAATTAAAAAATTATTAATAAAACTTTAAATGATGATTAACCCACCTAAAACAGATCATTTTGCACAATTTAATAAGATAGCTGCAATAGATGGAAATGTTATAAAAAACAAATCCAAAGATGTTGCTGTTTGTTATAGGATTCATCTTCCAGAGATATTCACGATGGGTGAGCCTGAGTTTGATTTGATCCATTCTGATTTTCTAAAAGCATTAATGGTTCTTCCGGAAGGAACTGTTCTCCATAAAAAAGATATTTTTAAACAAAAAATTTACAATTCTGAAAATCTTAAAACAGAGACTTATCTTCAGAACAGTACTGCAGAACATTTTAAAGGTAGAATTTACATGAGCCATGATTGTATTCTTTCCTTTATTCTTCCGGATATTCCTACGCTTAGGAAAAACTATGATAAACTTTCAATACTATCTAAAAAAAACACGGTAGCATCAATGGATGAGATTGAGAGTTTTCTGAATAGTGTTGAACAATCTATAAGTGTGATTAATTCATCAACTTTATTAAAAGCTGTTCCGCTAACAGAAGATGAGATATATGAGATTATCTTGGATGAATACACTTTATTTAAGGATGAAGTTGGAGACTATGTTTCATCAGGAAATGATTTTAGGATTGGAGACAATTATATTAAAATTTTCTCCCTGCGGGATGATGGCCAGCAAAAAGATGGAATGCTAAATAATTGTGTTCTTGATCGAAAAAGATCAACAGATAGTTCTCAATTTTTTAGATCATATTGCTATCCTTTAGCTTTGGATTTTAAAAAAGACCATATCTATAACCAATTCATCTTTATAGAGGATCAGACCAAAGTGAAGAAACAGCTTGAATTAAATAGTAAGCGTTTAGGATCATCTAGATTGTTAAGTAGAAAAAACCGATCATTAGCAGATCAAAATAATATTTTTCTAGATAGCGTAGAAAAGGATAATGTTAAAATTGTCCGTATGCATACTAACCTTGTTTTTTGGTCAGATGACAAAGAAGAACTAAAAAATATTACAAATAAGGTAACTGGGTATTATTCGCAAATGGATATTATTCCTTATAATAATTCTCATTTTGATAGAGATTATATTTATTTGGCTAATCATTTGGGAAATGGTGCTTTGTTGCCAGTTGAAGAAACTTTCCTATCATATTTGGACATTTCTTTATGTTATTTTACAACAGAAACTAATTATAAGTCTGATGAATCGGGAATCCTCTTCAATGATAGAATATCTAATGTCCCATTGTATATTGATGTTTTTCATAAACCCTATGAAACAAAGGAAATTCTTAACAGAAATTATATAATAGTTGCTCCATCAGGAGGAGGAAAATCTTTTTTATCGAAAAGTAAGCTAAGACAAAATATAGAAAATCCAGTTAATAATACTGTAGTGTTAAATGTCGGAGGTGATGATAAACTTTGCAGGATGTATCCGGAGGACACTCTATATTTTGAATACAAAGAAGGGCAGCCATTAGAATTAAATCCTTTTTGGGTATTTAATAAACAGATTAGCACGGGAAAAATTGAGTTTCTAACTGAATTTATTGGACTGCTATGGAAAACAGGAGAGGATCTTAGCAATGATGAAAAATCATCATTAGACAAAATTATCATCAAGTTTTATGAAATAGAAGATCTTTCTTTGGATGAAATAGAAGCTGATGAAGATAACAGATTGTACAAAGTCAAAAATTTTGATAATAATTCATTACCTAAATTCTACAACTTTATAAAAGAAAATTCTTCCCAAATAAAAGAAGAAACATTTGGTCTGTTCAATTTAGATTCTTTAATACTTAATTTAGAAAAGTATGCATCAGGAATGTATAGTAGCCTGTTTATTACAGGAGAACCAAGAACATTTGAAAGTAAAAAATATGTTGAATTCGAATTAGATAATATTAAAGACCACCCAATCTTATTTCCAATATTTGGAATGATTATTTCGGATCTGGTATTTAATACAATGTGGAAAAAAGATGATACTGAAAAGGAATTTTTTGTTGATGAAGCTTGGAAGGTACTCGAGAAGAAGGGAATGGTGAACCTCTTAAAATATCTATTTAAAACGATACGTAAATTCGATGGTTCCGTAGGTATAGCCATACAACAGATTACAGATTTACTTATCCTGGGAGAAGCTAATGAGGGGGCGATACTGGGGAATATGGCATTGAAATATATTCTTGATCATAGAGATGTATTAGGTGATGTTCCCATTTTACAAAAAAAACTCTCATTAAGCAATGCAGATGTAAGTATGTTGTTATCCATTAAAAACAATACAAAACCAACTTCTATAGATCCATTAGCTTACACTGAATTCCTGTTAAAAAAGGGCAGTAGTAATGCTAAAATTTTGAGATTAGAGGTTGCAAAACCTTGCTTGGCCATATATGAAAGTGACAAAAAGAAATTAAAAACATTTAATACTTTATATAGCTATCACAAGAAAAAAATGATACCTGCAATAAATAGTTATATAGATGTAGAGATTAACAAAACTAAATTAATTACGGATTTTTCAATTTAACCGTATTTATTTCAGGTAAAATTATTATATTTGTTTAACTCTAAAAATTACGATATGAAAAAGTTATTTTTAATACTATTCTCGGTGACTTGTTCATCAGTATATTCTCAATGGGTAGTTGAAGATCCAGCAGTAGCAGGCTTACTTGCATCTTTAACGCAGGAACAAGCTGTTTCTAATTCTAAAACAATTGTTCAGGCAGCAAACACGGTAAAACAATTACAATCACAAGGAAAATGGGTTAAAGAGACCGTTGAAAAAGTGGATAATGCAGTCAGAACCTTAAATGTTGTTACCGATATTCAGAAAAATGCAGTTGGAATTGTGAGTGACTATAGAAATGCAGCTAATTCTTTAAGAAGCTATAAAACATTGAATCCTCAGTATGTTCAAAATTCGTTAAATAGATTAGCGAACATTGTCAACAACAATCAGAAAACTGTAGATTTTTTCTCAAATATTATGAAATCAGATTTTCTAAAACTTTCATCCTTTGAAAGAATTAAATTATTACAGGATATCAATTCAAAATTATCAGGATTGCGAGCAAGTATATATAATATTAGTTCGGAAGCTTATCAAAAAAATCAAACTGCAGTAAACCGTCAATCAATATACGGAACACCAATCTTAAAATAAAAGTATGCTTACTTTACTTACATCAGGAATAGAAAACATAGAAGTTTCTTCTATAGTGAATAACATTTTTCAATCCGGAGGATTAGAAAAAATTACTTCAGGAGTTAAAGGTCTTGGATATATTGCACTTGTCTTTTATTTTGTAACTAAAATAACAGCTGTATTCTCCGGGAGCGAACAAATAACTCCAAAATTGTTTGGGCCACCTCTAATTTATGCAGCTATATTACTTAATTGGAATACAATAAACAGTCAATTAGATAGTGGGCTATTAGCAATTCAACAAGAGTTTCAAACAGCAACTCCAAAGGATAGTAAAAGTACAGCAGCCTATCAAAATATTATCTCAAAATGGAGTTCAATTCCATCAAGTGGAGTACAGGAACAACTTCCTCCCACAACTCTAGAGGAAGATAGTTCGTTCTTTAACTTTTCAAAAATAAAAGACAAAATATCTACAATAGTAGATATTATGAATAATCCTGAAATTTTGATATTAAAAACAATAATGTTTTTTACTCATGTTTTTAATACAGTCATTATTATGCTCTTTAATGCATTCTCATATATATGGATTAACCTTTTGAGAATTGGAGGTATAGTAGCTTTAGCTCTGTACTTCTTCCCAACATTTAAAGGAACTTTTACTAACTGGCTTAGAACTTATATTTCAGTTTATTTATGGATACCTGTTGGCTCTATTATGATTTATGTATCTGATCAGATTTTTTTGGCAATTGTAGCAAAAATAGGTAATGTAGATCTTCCAAGTATGATTGGAATGCCTATAGATCCTGAGTTATTAATGAAAATGACCTTTTTAGTAATTTCAGCTCTTGCAACAACTATTTTAAAACTGATCTTACTTTCAAAAGTTCCAAATGTAATTGGATATTGGTTAGGAGGTGGAAATTCTGGTGATATGTTTTCAGCAGCACCTACTATGGTTATGATGTCTACGAGTGTGGCAGGTTCAGCAGCTAATGCAGGTGGCCAAGTGGCATCAGGAGTATTAACTGGCGGAGCAAGTGCAGCAGTAGGTGGAGCAAGTGCAGCAGGAGGAATTGCTGGAAAAGCAGGTGAATCATTAAAAGGATAAAAGATTTATGGAAAATACAAAATTAGAAAATATTAAAAAATACTTTCAGCAATCAGATGATTCAGCAAATAAACTACGAAAAATAATGTTATTTGTTATTTCTTTCTCTTTATTAACAGTATTGGTAAGTGTAGGTTGTCTCTTCTATTTTTACTCGTTAGCCACATCAAATATATATGTAATGGATAAAGGAGGGAATATTGCAACAGCATTTAAACAGGATATAGAAGGGCAAAAAGAGGTTGAAATTGATAATAATGTAAGAATTATTTATAATACTTTTTTTACTTACAATTCAGGAAATTATCGAAGCCAGGTTAACAAGGGTCTAAATGTTATGGGCGAAAAAGGAAGACTTCTTTTTCAAACCTATAAAGAAGCTCAATGGTATAACAATGTTGTCCAAAATAACCTTGATATTTCTTCAGTAATTGACTCAGTAAAAATAGATGCACATGAAAAGCCATATCAATTCAAGGCATACGGAAGGCAATTTATACGAAGATTTAATATTGTTGAAGTTAGACGATTATGGACTCAAGGTGAAATGTATGATGTTCCAAGAGTAATGCAGAAAAATCCACATGGCCTTGAAGCAAATTTAACTATTACAGATAATAGAACCATAAAATCTGATTCAATTATAAATAGACAACAGAACCAGGCTAATTTACAGACAAACCAAAATACACAACAAGATGGCAATTAATTTTCAAGAACTTCTTAAAGACAAAAAAATAAAGAATGCCATTGTCGTTTGTGTGGCATTAATTGCAACCTGTATATTTCTTTATTTTATGTTTGGATCAGGTGATAAAAATGATGAGAGAAATGACAAAGTAGTAATGGTTGGTGATGATGCATCCAGATTAAACTTTGAAGTACCAACAAATCATGATAGTATATTAGAAGGAGGAACTAAGATAGATGCATATGATAAGAAGTTATCCGATTCCTTAAATTATGCAAAGCAGACAACAGATGCTCTAAATCTTTCTAATAGTAGCACATCTTCTAGTAAGACTAATGAAAATGCTGGATTTAGTGATGCAGAATTTGACCAAATGCGTAAGAAGTCACTAAGTAATTCATCACCTACTAATAGTCATAGTACATATGGTAATTCATCCATGTGGAGTAATGATGTACCATCAGGATCTAATATTGGATATAGTGAATTAGGGAATGTTATTACAAAACCACAAGCTTCTCCAAAAAGAAAAAACAGTAATACTTATCAAGCTGCACCGCCAGTAGAAGATAATATAAACTTCGAAACACAATTTAATACACCATCCCAATCGGTATCAACACCAAATGATAGAAATGTTGCTAAAGTAGGGAAATCAGTACGAGGAAAATTAATTTCATCAGGATATGCATCCAATGGAAGGAGCATGTCATTCGTACTTTTGGAAAATTTCACAATTGGTTCTGAATCAGTTAAAAAAGGACAAGTTATTACAGGAACTTCAATGATTAATGACAATAGAATAGTTGTCAATTTTAATACAATTAAAGTAAATGGAAAAGTTATACCAATTAATGCTAGAGTGGTAGGGTATGACGGAGGTAATGGGCTTCTTGTAAGAGGAGAACCAGGAAGTAGTAACGAGGCTGGTAATATTATTAGAGATGAAGCTCAAAGCCAAGCAAGTAGAATTCCGGTAGTAGGTGGAATTATAGGAAGAGCAACTTCAGGTAACTCACGTAAAGAAAACAAAATACAGCTTTCAAATAATGTTGAATGCACAATAATATTTAATTAAATTCAAAATAAACAGAATATGAAAAAGCAATTAATTCTAGTTTTTATACTAGCAAGTTTCTTAGGATTTTCACAAACTAAAAAGAAAGTCTACAAGAAAAAAACAACAAATAAGGGTTATGTAAAAAAGACTGTTGAAAACAAAACAGTTCCTATTGTAGATGTAAAAGAAGAACCCTCAATGATTGAAACTACAGAAAAACCTGTAGAAGTTAATACAGTAGAAGCAGTTCCTGTTAATGTGCAAGAAGAAAAGCCAAAATATGAAATTACAGCAGAAAAAATTCTTAAAGAAAAAGGATATATAAACAATAGAAATTCTGCAATAGTAAATGGCATAGAAGGATTTGTAAAAGGAGTTTACTCAGGAAACGGAAAAATCTATGTTTTACTTGAAATTGACAACAGAAGTAACATTAATTATGATATTGAAAGTGCAGTTTTTATAACGGCTCCAATTGAAAAAGGAAGAGCTTTATATGAAACTGATGAACAAGAAAAAACATTTATGCCTATTTTTTCTAATCAGCCTGAAAGTTTTTCTAGAAAAACTAAAAATAAATTGATCTATGTTTTTGACAAGTTTACAATTTCAGAAAATAAAACAATACAATTTGCATTAAAAGAAATTGAAGGAGAAAGATCATTAACATTAGAAATCAAACCAAAATATATTCTAGAAGCAAACAGTACAAAATAAAAATACAATGAACACAAAATTATTAATCATTTTTATGCTATTCTTAAGCATAATATTGAACGCACAGGGAAGAAGGTCAAATCAATCAGGTATACATGCAGAATACGGTTACATTGCCACAAGCGATACTATTAAAAAAGGTTCATTCATGGCAATAGCAGGTTACAATCATGTATTTGGAGATAAAGGACTATTGGGGAAAGTAGAAGCATTTTACCAAGATACTAAGGTTGGATACACAGATAATCAAATTCTGCCTTATCAAAAATATGGTTTGAATGTATCGGCAGGATATAGCTATGAAGGTTTATATCCGGTATTTCTAAATGCATATTTTGGTGCATTTGGTGCTTACGAAAATGTGAATGATGGAAATCAGAAAGATCCTAAATTTAACGCACAAATTCCGACGAAGGTAAAAGGATTTGTTTACGGTCTTTCAGGTTCTGCAGAAATTGAACTAGTCTTAGTAAGAAGGCTATCATTTTTAGTCAATTATACTCAATTTTATGACTTAAAAAGTGAATTTTCAAAATCTAATTACGCCTTTTTTGGAGGTTTAAAATATTACATCAATTAAAAAATACTTATTATGAAAAATTTATTTTATTTAATCATTGCTTTTTTTAGCTTAACATTTTCTTTAAATTCTTGCGAAGATGATGGAGATTGGGATGATATAACCGGAGGTCAATTTGGTTTTACAATAGAAAGAGATACTTACTTTATTGAAAAATCAGTAGGTGAAAGTAACCAGATAAAATTTAATATTGTACCCAATTACGATTATTCAACAGTGCCGATGAAGTTTAAATACACTTCATCACTAAATGGTACATTAAGTCTTAATGGTCAAAATTTGCAACAAAATGTAGAATATACTTTAACGAATAAAGAAAATATTTTTAGTTATGTTGGAAATGTACAGGGTTCTCACGACATAGTTATGATTGCTCGTAATGACAAAGGCATATCAAAAGAAGAGAAATTTACATTAGAATATGGAATTTCGGAGTTTACACATACGTTTTCAGGGGGAACTGCGAATATTTATCAATCTGATGAAACTCCATATCTAATGAAAATTGTTCCTAATGCTGGACAACCGAATACAGGATTTGAAATTAAATTTAATTCTTACAACGGTAATATTAAATTAAATGGTGTCGCTGTACAGACAGGACAGTTCTATCCGCTGCCAAATATTGATAACTTTACAGTAATTTTAGCAACTAATCAAGTTGGCCAGGGAGCATTAGATTATACAATTAAAAATGCAACAGTTCAAAAAAGTTATAATATTCAACAAACTGTAATTGCAAGACAAATTGTGATTGAATCAATGAATATCAATGCTCTAAATGTTTTACCAAATAGTCAAATGAGTTTGATAGGAGTTGTTAAAAAGACTCCCGTAACAACAAACACAACGATTAAATATAAAACATGGATTAGTGCTTCGAGTAATAATAATACTAACGGTATTCAAAATACAAATAATGCATATGTTCCCTATGCTTTAGGAGCTAATGGGGCATTCAGTATTAATTTCAATGCAGTACAAGCGGGTAATTACACTTATAATATTCAGGCTCAGGACGAATATGGTAATGAAAGTGCTGTTTCAACTTTTAATGTTGTTGTTGCTCCTGAAATTACATTTGTCGGTGCTATGGCTATGAATGTAGATTTTAGGTATGTATTACAATTTTCCGGAGTTCGTACATATTTAAAAGATTTCAAAAGGTCATTTAAAGCTGTAGCTGGTGGTTCGGCAACGATCATTAAAATTGAATACAATATTACATTTGATCACATGGGACAGGCAAGGAATTATAATTTTACAGAAAATGTAACGAATGGTACTAACATTTATGAAGTAACAGATGCTAATTTTGGAACAGGAACTTCAGAAATGGCTTATGTAACGAATGTACCAAATCCACCCATTACAAATTTGCAAGCTAAGATAAAGGCAACGTCATCAACAGGTGCGGTTCTTGAACAAACACTTACACCAACATATAATTTTACAATGGGATTATAATTTGAAAATGTTATAAAAAAAAAGAGCTTTCCTTCGGGAATGCTTTTTTATATTATTAATATTCATTATTTTTGGAATTATTAACTTATCTCATAACTTTAAGTTTATAATAAATACTATTTCTAACTAAGGTCAGTTCACGCTGACCTTTTTGCTTTTGATATATTTAGTACTTTTGATAAATAAAAAAAACATGTCTAAACATCCTAAGACCTTAGATAAAATCACAGATATTTTGCAACGGAAAAGAATAAATGAAAATCTAAGTTTATATGAATTAGAAAATAAAACTTCTAGTTTAGGTCTTAAAATATCTGCAGGAACTATTCAAAAGATTGAAAAAGGAGAAATTATCCCAAAAATAGATCAACTATTAATTTTATTGTCTGCATTAGGTAGTGAAATTGAGATTAGTAGTCTATTAATTAAATAGTTTATAAAAACGATACTTTTAGTAAACTTACATTTAGAGAGTAATTCAAGTAAATTTGGATTGTTTTTATATTTTATATTGTGTTTTACATTTTGAAAAAGTTTACAATTAAAATCTTGAGGTTTAAATAAACTAATTTAAAAATAAGGTTTACTTTATTGGTTTACTTTAATAAATATTTTATATATTTGTACAATAAACACCGGAGCAGGTGGATAAACTCTGCAAATAACATGGAATTTATAAGCTTTGGTAAAATTGAATCACTATCTATCTATATACTTATTATAGTAGTTTTTCTAATATTTTATATTCTTTATGATACTTTAAAACTTATCAGATATATAATTACCAATCATCCTGAGAAATACTTTAAATTAATGGAACTAGGAATTTCCATAATACTTATGATTTTCTTTAGTGCATTACTAATTGAATACAAATAATAAATTGATACACCGGAGCAGGTGGATAAACTCTGCAGATAATTTATGAAATACAAAGTAAAACCACACAAAGATTACTTTACATCTAAAGATGGGGCTATTTTTATATTCCTCTTTATTTTAATAGTAATAGTAGTAGACAACATTAATTTTTAAAAAAAATATGCAAAAATCAGATCTAAATGAAATTAAAAAATCAATTGGTAAGGTTATCATTGATAAAAAAAAACAACTACAAATTACCAATGAAGAGATATGTACAGCTGTTAATATAAAAGTGAATACACTTAACAAAATTGAACAGGGAATGTTTTCTCCAGGAATAGATCTTTTACTATTAATCTTTGAAATTCTAGAAATTAATTTAAAAATTGATTTAGAATTAATTAATTAAATATATAAATATTTTTATGAAATTTGGATACGCAAGGGTTTCAACTAAAGATCAAAATTTAGATGCCCAAATCAAGGTACTTAATAAACTTGGATGTGATAAAATATTCTTTGAGAAAATATCCGGAAAAAATATTGAAAGAACGGAACTTAATAAGCTTTTGGAGATAATTAGAGCTGGAGATACTATTATTGTAATTAAAATTGATAGACTAGCTAGATCTCTAAAAGATTTAATATTTCTTTTGGACGAATTTTCAGCAAGGGAAGTCATTTTGCAAATTGATACAATGCAATTTAATTTCACAACTCCGGAGGGTAGATTATTTGCCACATTATTTGGTAGCGTTGCGCAATATGAAAGAGAATTAATTAATGAGCGTACAATTGCCGGGATGAAAGCTGCAAGAGAAAATGGCAGAATAGGAGGGAAGCCTAAAGGTCTAAATGATGAAGCCAAAAAGAAAGCAACTAAAGCATACGATCTTAGAGTAAAAGAACTTTCTATTAATGATATTTTAATTACTGCTGGGATAAAGAGTAAAAGAACTCTCTACAGCTATCTGCGATACGAAGTTAAAAGACGAAGTATTTTAGAAAATAAAGAAATTTCTGAAGACGGTCTATGGTTATTATAATTTAATAATTAAAATTACATGTTACAATTCAAATCTGATAAATCAGCGATTGATGTACAATATGGCAATCCTCAAATTAATATAAATGAAGTTTTAATGGTAAGCGATTTATTTTCTTTCCATGATATAGAAAATATGAAAACTGATTTAGTACAAGATTATGGAACAGACAAATTTACTGTAAAACAAAGAGAATTTGTTATAATAGAAGAATTAACTGAAGAACCAAATTGCTTTATTTAATTAACACTTGAACCACTCAATAATTAAAATGTAAATACTATGAAACATTGCATTATTACTTTTTATAAATTAGGAAATCATTCTCTGCATTTCAAAGAATCTGGAGATATATTTGTTTCCGATGAAAACATTGTCGATGAAATACTGAAGATGAAAATTTTTGAAAACGGTTTACAGGCATTATTTGAATATAACGGAACTGAATATATGACCTCTGAAAATTTTAAAATTGAGAATGAAGATTCGATTGTAAAATTCGTTAGAGAATTAGCCAAAAATGATGAAATTGAAAGTATTGATATGTACGATTGCTTTACTTTTTCTTTTCCGGATGAATATGTCTACAATAGCCTTGATTGGAAACCACAAGAATAAATAATCTCAAAAAACGATATGAAAAAAACATTATTAACTTTATTACTTGGAATCATTATAGGGGTATCATTCATATATCTTGTATTTGATTACAAAAATAATCACCCTGTTAAAGAGAAAAATAATAAACTATTTTTGAATAAAGAAAAATATACATCATTATATCCTTCAGGCGACATCAAAGAGGATTCTTTATTAATAAAATTTGCTGAAGATAGCAGATATTGTTGGGATACTATTAAATTAATAAATGGTGAAGTTTTGACAGGCTCATTTGCAACTAATTTTGGTGATGGAGATTATTACTTAAGAAAAGAGGATACGCTTTTTATTCCTAAGGAAAGTGTTTTATATTATAAATAATCTCAAAAAACGATACAATGAAAAACTATTTTGTCCCATTTTTGGTTTGAAGCCTACTTACTGTTCTATGCCTGTTTTTGGTTGCATGCATTTACTTTCGTACTGGATATTTCGAATCTTCAATCTCTACAAATGAAACTACATTTCATTTTAAAGATGGGGATTCTATAACTACTCATAAATACTATCGAGATTTATCCGGAAATTGGATTTTACTTTTCGTCGACTGACCCCTACTTGATAAAAAAGTAATTGTTTCAAAAGATGGATGGATTTCAACCTCTGTAAGTACTAACTAAAATGATGTCAAAAAGCTTTTAAAGAATTGAACAAATGGAAAAAAGGGAGAATAATTTTAGACAATTCTTCAAAATAATTAATCTCAAAAACTATAAAATAAT
>NZ_VAJL01000004.1 GCF_006175945.1 Chryseobacterium mulctrae
ATGACAACACAACAAAAGATCATCAAAAACAAGTTAGGCGTACTTGAATTAGCGCAACATTTAGGAAATGTATCCAAAGCTTGTAAAGTAATGGGCTATTCCCGAGACAGTTTTTATCGATTCAAAGAATTATATGAGCAAGGAGGTGAATTAGCATTACAGGAAATCTCCAGAAGAAAGCCAGTATTAAAGAATCGTGTAGATGAAGTTATTGAAAAGGCTGTTGTTGATATAGCCATTGAAAACCCTGCTTTGGGGCAGCTTAGAGTAAGTAATGAACTTAAAAAGAAAGGTTTCATTGTATCACCAGGCGGAGTCAGAAGTATTTGGTTAAGACATGATCTGCATACGTTTAAACTAAGATTAAAAGCCCTGGAAGCCAAATCCGCTCAAGATGGTATAGTCCTTACTGAATCTCAACTTTCAGCATTAGAAAGAGCTAAGGAAGAGAAAAAAGCTCATGGAGAAATTGAAACTCATCATCCTGGATATTTAGGAGCTCAAGACACTTATTACGTAGGCAATATCAAAGGAGTTGGACATATTTATCAGCAAACTTTTATTGACACATATTCTAAAGTAGTATTTGCAAAGCTATATGACCGTAAAAACGCTCTTATTGCCGCTGACATGCTTAATGATCTGGTAGTTCCTTTCTTTGAGCAGCAGGAACTTCGTTTACTCAGAATTTTAACAGACAGAGGAACGGAATACTGTGGAATAAGAGAACAGCATGAATACCAGCTTTATTTAGCCATTGAAGATATTGATCATACGAAGACCAAGGCCAAAAGTCCTCAGACCAACGGAATTTGTGAACGTTTTCACAGGACGATACAGGACGAGTTTTATGCCATAGCTTTCAGAAAGAAAATTTACAGAAGCATTGAAGAACTGCAATTAGACCTAAACAGTTGGTTGTCCTATTACAACAATGAAAGAACGCATACAGGAAAACATTGTTACGGTAAAACGCCGATGCAGACGTTTTTGGATAGTAAATCTATTGCAAAAGAGAAATTATTGGAAACTCTTGCAGAGGAACAAAAAATCCTTACTTTTGGAAGTAAGGACAATATTGGATAACTGACAATTATTTTTAACCCCTAACTGTCAGATAAAGTCGTGGCTATTACATTTTAACCCATCATTATATCCCATATTATATCCTTCTATCGGGCTGCGATGTCTGACAGCACTAGCTTGACTTTGGTCTAATTCATTTAATCTGGGATTATTTGGCAATCCTGCTTTAGCATCATTAAAGCCTTGATCATATGCACATCCTGCACATTTCCACCTTTCTGGTTCTCCAAAAAATTCTTCGCTAAATTTTAAATTTTTAAACTTAGGATCTTTTCGATGAGATTTTTTACACCAAGCCATAAAATGTTTTTATAAAAGTAGTAAAAAAATAGAAATTTAAAAGAATAAATTTTCTCATTGCGCATAAATCGGCTACGCCTACTCATGTATGTTGAGGAGAATTATAAATTCTCTCAACATACATTCGGAGAAATTTGTGTTTTTAGACAGTTCAAAAGGCAGTCTATTTTTATATTTGTATGAAAGAGGGGAATAATATATTTCTTTACAAACCCTCAAATTAAAAATTATTCAATATTCATAAGGGTTTTAGCGTTGAGTTTATAAAATATGGGATAATGTAAGAAATGCTAATAAATTAGAAATATGAACATACCAGGTTTACAATATATTCTTAAAGCAGTTATCGGTATTGTATGCTTTTCTTTTTTAAGCATGAATATTCTATTTGTAGCAGCACCTGTTCTCAAATTTTTTGTTCCCGAGAACAGTTTATATTCCCCTTTCAGGATGTTTACAGATATTCCTTTATGGATTTGCTTTATATCTTCCGTATTCGGTCTTTCGTTTTGGCATATTACTTATAAAATGGGAAACTTCCAAAATTTTATTACCGGACTTATCTATGTGGGAATGATGACTGCTTTATTTTCCTTTATCGCAGGATTCATTGCAGAAATATTAAAGCCTTTTGTCGGTTATTTCGGACTGCTTATTTATCTGATTCCTATTCTCGTCTCTGGGTTCTACCTTGTGCGAGACTTCCGGAAGCCGAAGCAGAAAAAACCTGAAGCGCAGAAATTTTCAGATAAAAAAGATGATGAAAGCCTGAATTTCAATACAAAATCCGGAATCATACAATTAGCAAATCCGTACAGGGGTATTTATATTCAGGGCGGTGCAGGATCAGGAAAGAGCGGAAGTATTTTTGAACCGATCATTAAACAGGTTGCAGAACAGGGCTACACCGGAATACTGTATGATTTTAAAAGTCCGGAGCTTACGGATAAGGTAAGGGGAAGCTACTACGGAAAGGCAGTATCATTCCGGAACGTGGATTTTAAGAATCCACACCAAAGCGACAGGATTAACCCGATAGCACCGCATTATTTAACAAAAAGCGTGATCGCTATTGAGTATTCTCAGGCACTTGTAAACAATCTCATTCCGGAAAGCATAAAGAAGTCGGATTTTTGGAGCAACAATACAAAAATGATAATTGCAGGGGTGATCTGGTGGCTGAAAGAGGAACATCCGGAATATTGCACAATCCCCCATGCGATCAGCTTACTACTGCATACCAATATAAAATCATTATTGGAGAAGATATCGCAGAACTACGAAGCCGGAGGAATGGTTGCATCACTCCGGCAGTCGGTAGAGAATGAAGCGCAAAACCAAGTAGCCGGAATCCTTTCGACCATTCAAACCGCAGTCGCACAGCTCAACACAAAGGACGTATTTTGGATATTGTCTAAAAATGATGTTGATCTGAACCTGAATAACCCTGAAAATCCTACGTTCCTGTGCTTAGGGAATGACAGCACTTTGCCACAGGTTTACGCCCCTATTATATCCCTTATTATCAGCGTAGGAATGCGACAGATGAACAAACCAAGACAGCAGAAAAGTGTCGTTCTACTGGATGAAGCTCCTACGATCTACATTCCGAACATAGAACAGATACCGGCAACGGCACGAAGCAATAAAATAGCGACTATTTTCGGGGTTCAGGATTTTAGCCAGTTAGTAGATAACTACGGAGAGGATAAGGCGCAAATCATTATTTCTAATTTGGGAAATCAGTTTTTCGGCAGGGTAACCAACGGCAGAACCGCAGAAATGGTAGGAAAATTATTTTCCAAAGAAGACCGAACGTATATCAACAAGAACACCGGAACAGGAACAAGCGGACAGCTCGTCCACACCCAGAGCAACCAAAGCTCCGGAAAGAGTGAGAGCATTCAGGAACGTGACCGAGTAAAAGTGAGCGATCTTATTAACCTGAACACAGGGGAGTTCTACGGCATCATAGCTGAAGGACAGCCGAAAGAGTTTTTTAAAACACAGTTTTTAGAAGATCATGCAGAAAGCAGGGAGAACGACAAAAGAGCTGTAACCGACAAGGAAATGCAGGAAAATTATTACAGGATCATTGAGGAAGCCAAAGCGATTGTAAGCTAAATTTTGCTGATGATCGTACAGGTGTCGCCATCGTAAAAAATCCACTCCTGACCGTTATCATCGGTAAAATGAATCTCTTTATTATCCGGATAATAAAGCCCTACGAATCTTTCTCCTATCTGAATAGTAGAGCCCTGTTCTAATTCCTGTTCAATTTTTAAAACCTCGAAAATAACATGATATTCAGTCATTATACATTTAATAAATTTTCATCAAACCAAATATCTTCATAACCTTTGCTATCTACTAAAAAACGATTTCCTGCCGGAAGTCCTAAATATGGTATAACAAAAGAAGCATTCTCCAATAAATGATAAG
The DNA here is from genome assembly GCF_006175945.1 of Chryseobacterium mulctrae. Classification (NCBI taxonomy): domain Bacteria; kingdom Pseudomonadati; phylum Bacteroidota; class Flavobacteriia; order Flavobacteriales; family Weeksellaceae; genus Chryseobacterium; species Chryseobacterium mulctrae. The sequence goes on from NZ_VAJL01000004.1 coordinate 3,829, forward strand.
CGTGTGACGGTTGAAAAAAATTAATATCATCAGGGTTAAAATCTTCTCCAGACCATATATACCAACCATTTAAAGTTTCTGTTCGAGGGTGTCTTAATCCGTTTATTTGAACATTAGGATTAAAATTTTTACCCAATGCAAATAGTGTATCTAATTCAACTAAATCTGAAATTTGAGAATATTTCATGCAAATCTTTAGTTGTTTTTCCAAGTAACCTCTATTGTTCATCACAGATACTAAAAAAGATTTTTATCATAATTAAATTTTTCCCCGAAAGTGACTGTTTTATTCTCTAAAACATAAGGGTAAACGAATTTATATCTATGTTCTGGAGATAAAATAAACTCAACTATTAAAACATCTTTCCCCTCATATTTTCCGTCCAGACCAATAGCACAAATCCTTACATCTTCATCTTTCAGATTGTCATAAAATCCTTTTAATAAAAGCTCATACATTTCTTTTGAATCAGTAGTTTCTGAATAAGCTCCGATATAGGTTAAATCTCCGTTTGCTCGTATATATGTGCCATACGGAGCAAATTCTCCATTCTCAATTAGAAATAATTCAGCCTGTTCCTTTATGGCTTCAAGTAGTTTTTCAGCAGTATTCATTTAATTTTCGACCAGATTTAAAACTTTCCAATCTCCGTTTTTAGATCGCCATACCATAATTTATTGAATGTGAAATTTCCGTTTTGATAGATAACTTTTTCTTCAATTAATCGCTGATCCTGTTTTTCTTCTACAAGAGTAAAACACCTTTCTATGTTTTCGAAATTTGGAAATTCGTTTGACTGAAAAGTTTCAATCAAAGATGATTTTAATGCTTCTGATATTTTATTTTTTATCTCTGTGGTAATAATTGCGCCTCTTTCCTCCAGTAAATTTTTAGCTTCCATTTCAAAATCTTTACAAGAAATGACACCTTTTAAATCGTTATTTGAATAATAATTTTCAATTTTAATAATTGCACCCTCCGGAGTTGATGAATCTGGCTTAAAAAAATCATTTCCATCGTCAATTTTTACTCCGAAATCAATATCAAAATTATTTTTTGCTTCATCATCAAGAGTATCTCTGTAATGACGAATAGTATAGCCACCGATTAACCTTCCATTCTCAATAATCATCCAATCAATAACATTATTTATTAGAATTTTTTGAGAATTGCCATTTTCTGCTAAGTTGCCTAAATAATAAATTTCTTCAATTTTCACATTCTCTAACCATACATAAACGCCTTCACTATTTTTAAATTTAACAGAATTATATTCTGAAAATCCACTTTTAATCAAGTCGTTAAAATACCATAAAGTATTTTTAGCTTTGTATATATTGTATTGGTAAATATTGTTTTCTTCTATTTTGCACTATTGTTCATAAAATAGGCGGTATGATTTTTTTCTAAATATTCATTATTCAACAAGATTTAAGACTTCCTCCATTTAATTAAATTTTTTCATTGGCGGTGGAGGTAATTGTTTTTGTGGCAGATAATTATCTATTTCATTTTGCCTTAAAATATCATTTCTTATCGCTTCAAAATCAATTTTAAATCCTGATGTTATTGCTGTTTCGTCTTGTTTGTATATTTTTTCAGTCAGCAAATTCATGATTTCGCTAAATTCAGAACTCATGAAAGGCTGAATAAAACACAGTTTTTCATCCTTATTTTTAACTTTGAAATTCATGTAATTTCTGCTTCCTGCATAATAACTGTTATTTTCTAACTGCTTTTTTTCTACAAAATTTTGCAATTTTTTGGAAGATAATTTATTTACTTTTTCAATCTCTTCTTTAGTGAGTTGATATTTATAAAAAACGGTATCATTATATCTTTTTAAGTAAACTCTTAATACTCCATTTTTATCTAATGTCGAATAGGAAGATATTGAGACAGTATTGTTTTCAATATCATAAACAACAAATTTAAAATTAGATAATTTGATTTTTTGAGAATTTATTGTAACACTTAATATAAATAAAATGCTTAGGATTGAAGCACCAATAAATAATAATTTCTTCATTTCTATAATTTATTTTGATGTTTGAATAATAAATCTATCTGTAAAATTTTCTATAAAAAGATGATAAAATTGATTTATAGTTATTTTCTTATTATTAAGAAATACATGCAAAATATCTCTTAATAAAGTATCACTTTCATTGGTTTGATCAAAAAGTTTTTTTACGTTGTTAAGTTTAATTATATTAAAAATAGACAAAATTATTGCGTCAGAAATATATTTATTACTACAATTAGGATATTCAACTAATAATGCTGAAATTGTTTTTATTCCTGCTCCTTTAACACCTAATGCTCGTATAATTCCTTCTTTATTTTTATGATGATAAGGGTACGAAAGATGATTTGTTAAACTTTCAATAGCTTCGGGATATGATTTTTTAGTATTAACTAAATCCCAAATGTTAGTAATAATTAAACCTTTAGATTTAATTTCTTCTAATAATTTTTCAGTTTCTTTTCTCAATTCTATTTCAAATTGTTCTCTCGCATATTCCATTTCCTCCACTTCTAATGAAGTTTTTGGGTTCTTATTTAAAAGAGAAATAAATCTATCTTCCCAATATGTATTCATAATAATAAATTATTGTGGTATAGTTTTATGAATTATCTGACCAGTTTCAATAGCTTTTTTTAAAGGTCCGGTCATTGTAGTAGTAGGACGTGTATGTAAAATCATTTGTCTGCCTGTTTGCTGAGAATAATTTAAGTAGTCACGCAATTGTCTTGTAAAACTCTGAGTCTTCACATTTTTGACTTCTTCTAAGGTTGTTGCAGTTAGACGGTCTGGAAATCTCATTTTTCCGCCTATTTGAATGCCTGTTTTTGCTTCAGTAATTCCAACCGAAGCTTCCCCTGCAGCTCCCAAACTTCGAGCATTTGCCATAGCGTCTACAGTTCCGACAGTTGCTTTTGAGAATAAACCTCTTGCTACATTAAAAGTTCCTCCTGTTAATAAGCCCATTGCAGCTCCCTGAACCAAAGGATTTTCTGCAACAAGCATTTGAATTTCTGTTTTTCCTCGTGAATCAGGAATTGCACTTATTGTCGCACCATTAGGGTCTCCAAAAGTAGCCAAGCTCATGCCTGGCGCAAGATCACCCGCTTGAATCAAAGGATCTAAATTATTCATTACTCCCAATCCACCTAATAATGAATTGTTTTGTGCCTTATTATTATCAAATAATGCAGTCGTAGTGCCATCATAGGCAGTATATGTTCCTGATTTTCCTAAATAAGTTTCATTAGCTCCTGCTGTAGCCTGACTTGTGGCGTCGTTATTCCAATAAACCTGATTAGTCTGTCTATTATGCACCCAATCAAATGGAGCTCTACCATCTGGATCAATATTTTTAATAGGATTATTAAGAGCAAAATTGTAAGGCGTCCAGCTTGAAAATTCTTCACTCAGAGGATCGGGAGAGAACCAACGTCCTGCCGTATCAAGATACGGCTGTGCATCCGGATCAGTCAGGTCAATTTCCCTGAACTCAACAATATCTCTCGTTTTTCTATTAAAACGGACAGAACCGATACTAATAATGCTATCAATATCGTGAACCTCCAAATATTTTCCTTTGCTTAAAGTCGCAATTTTAGGATAAAAACCATATTTTTTGAAAGGGTTAGCCAGTTCAATATTTTTTCTTCTTCTTTCGGCTTCCTGTGGAGTGAGTGAATCTCTGGATTTCAGAACTTCACTCATATATGGGCGTGATCTTTCTTCCTTAGTCAGCTTTACAGGATTAATATAAGGCTTCTCAGGCTTTTGAGAAGTCTTGTTTTTTACCTGAGCATGGGAAAATCCTATAAGTAGGAAAAAGATAAAGTAAAATAATTTTTCATGATTGTGGTTATTTGCTAAAGTTATTTAATAATTTTTATTCTCATATTTATTTCTCTCCGTTTTTAAAGATACAAGCCATTCCAGATACATTTCTTCGGGCATCTGCCTGTAACCAAGATCATAAATGTGTCCGTATTCTTTTTTCATAAGTTCCATTAGCTCCTGAGCTTTTGGATCTTTCTGAGCAATCTTAATATTTTCCGGAACATCTTTGCTCAAGTTCATTTTAAACATAATATTTTCAAACTGTTTTTTGTGTGTTTCCGCCCTTAAAATAAGAGCCTTAGCAAAATTGGGATAAACTTCTACTGCCCTGTTTAGAGCTTTTAAAACAAACTCTCCATTGTTTTGGGGATAGCTTCTATTATATGCCTGAGCGAGATCAAAAAGACATAAAGCAAGGCTTTCCTTGTTATTAAGTGCTTTCATAAACACTCCGTTTTTAATGGCATCCAAATGAATATACCCCGAAGCCATCAGCCAACCGTCTTCCGGAAAAATACCACTTGTAAGCTCGGTATTAAACCAACCGATAGATTTAATCTGATGTTTGATATATACATGATTGGGAGCTAATGAGAGATTGGCATCTACGCCCAATTCCTCTGCTAAAATTTTGTATAGATACGGCATAGATTACCTTTATGGGTTTAATTTAGATACAAACAGGTTAGGGAGGTCGTTATGCCCGAAAACATCTGTAAAATCATTCAAAAGGCTTGTACTGAATAACTGTATCTTTTACCGCAACCGGAAGAGAACGGCACATAATAGAGTAAACCGCAGAATATTTGCTAACTTTTTCCTTGTCGGCTTCTTTGTATTCCAAATCCCTGCTTTTTAAAATACTCTGTGCAAAACTCTTTAAAAATTTAATTTCTTTATGAGTGCCGTAGTATCGAGTTTTCCCTGATAATAGGCTTCTTCAACGCTGAAAACAGCATCTTTAAAGCTGTATTTCTGCCTGTCTTCGAGCATATTGTCAATGATCTGATAGGAATCATTATAAAATTGGTTGCTCTGAGCTTTGGCAGTTCCTAAGCTCAGAAGCAAAATAAATATTGTGAATGGTAATAAATTTTTCATAGATATTAATTCATTATGTTTTAAGATAAAATAGTCTTCGTCTCTCTTCCTCTTCTTTCTTTTTCTTTTCCTCAATCCGTCTTTTTTCTTCCTGCGCTTTTTTCAGTTCCTCCTGTTTTTTTCTTTGCTTTTCAGCATTCATTTGCTTTATTCTTTCTGCAATTTCTTCGCTCTGCTGTCTGTTGGCTTCCCTTCCCATGTTGCCGAGCCATTCCGAATAGGCAGAGCTTGACATGAATTTGAATCCTAAATTATTAATCCTGTCAAACTGTGCTTTTGTTTCCTGAAGAAGTTCCACCGCTTTAGGGAAATAGTGTATATTTTGAAGTTCTCCGGATTTTCTGCGTTTTTAATTCCTAAATTATCGGTAACGTGCTTAAATCTTGCCTGTTGATACATGGATTTAAGCAGATTGGCGTACATATTATTCGGGGAGTATTCCAGAGATTTATCTAATGTTTTTCCTACAAATTCATCCATTCCGTATTTATGAATGTAGCCGTTCGCCAGATCAGCATAAAACTGTGACATGAGTTCTTTTTTACTCAGATTGTTCATGTACAAGTTATTCTGCAAGGCTTCTGAGCCGATATATCCGGACTCCAAAATCATAGAATTGGTTGTAAAAATTCCGTTCGTCAGCTCGATGTTCTGCCACTGATCCTCACTATCTAAAAATTTAATATAGGTGTGGTTCGGGGCAGTAGCGAGAGAAGCCTGTGCGCCCATTTGCTCAGCGATCATCAGATACAACAAGGGCATTGAGTGACATTGCCCCTTTCCTGTTTTCATGAGCTTTGTAGTAAACATTTTAGTCCAGTCTTTCGCTCCGAAATAATCGTCAAAATCATATTTATAATTTTTAGAAAAGTGCTTAAACAGGGCAATGTTTTTCATTGTGTTGTCTTCAGTATCGAGCTTGTCAGCTCTCATTTTCTGAAGTACCTGCTTTGCAGTCTGTTGTATTCCGGCTTTAAACTGCTTAAAATTTTGTTTACCACCATAAAAAGCATTCTACGATAAAATTAGCTTCAGTCGTAGAGTAACTCTCGGAATCAAGAACAGAAAGTTTATCAAAGGCATCATAATAGGCTTTTGTTCCTGCCTTTTCTGAAAGTGAGGGCAGATTATATCCTGAATCTTCCAACGCCTTTACTCTGCTATAAAATACAGCTCTTTCGGCTTCTGCCTGTTCCTGTTCAAACCGCCTTATATCTTCCTGCGCCCTTTTTACGTCCTGTTGATATGCTTGTGGGCCTTTACTCTGCTATAAAATACAGCTCTTTCGGCTTCTGCCTGTTCCTGTTCAAACCGCCTTATATCTTCCTGCGCCCTTTTTACGTCCTGTTGATATGCTTGTGGGTTCTTGCATTACTATTGTAGTTCTGGGGAACTGAGGGAGCTGTACTGTTCCTTTTGGGATTAGAAAAGGTCTGATTTGAATAATTCTGAAAAGTGGAGGGTTGGGATTTTCCATAGTTGGAAACTTAGGAATCTGAGCGAATCCCAAAGGGCTTAAACAGAGGAACAAGTATTGATAATAAATTTTTTCATTGTGTGAATTGTGGTTTTGGCGACAATTATAAATAAAAATATCTATTCCGAAATAGGTAAAAACACGGTTTTTTTGAGTTATACATTTGCGTGTAAAGCTATACCGGAACAACGACAAATCGTGTCGTAATTTTAAATTATTCATAGTCGGATTAATTTGTAGGCACAAAAAAAGCGTGGAGCTATGTCTACTGTTCCGGAGGTACTGGCATACCCAAACAACAAATAAACAAGCCCACGCCGGAGCGTGAGCATTGCATATTCTTGTTGTTTTATTGAAACTTGCCAGTTTTCCAGAACAAGAAAGCTAATGCTTAATTTTTTACCGTAAATGTTATTAGTGCGAATTTAAGAAAGATAAATTAAATATCCATCCAGTGAAATTTTTCAGCCGTCACTTCCTCAGACTGCTCGTTTTTTCAAAACGCTTGTCATTCGTTGCTCCTTAGTTCAAAATTTCTCCGGCTGTAAAAAAGTATGCGCAAAAAAGGGTCAAAAAAATGGTGAATATTTTAATGTAACAGAACTTTTTAAAAGGTGGTGATACCTTTCGGAACAGACGATATCAGCAAAATTTATCTTTATCTCACAACCATGATCCAAATGCGTCACAACTTTATTACAAATCATATAATATACTTGCAAAACCTTTATTCATGGTGTTTGTGGAGAAATGCAAAAACTTGTCCTTTCGGGAGAACTGAAGATTTTTTCTATTTGTTCCGGAAGAAATTAAGCAAACCGGCAAAGGCTTTAATGGGAGGTTATATTTGATGACAGACTTTTAAGAGGGGCAAACCCTGAGTAATGAATTTAAAAAAATTATCATTAAAAATGATTTTTGAGAAAAACTAAATATTTATAATAGAGAAATGATTGATAAAATTTTAAACCAAAATAGTATGTTAGAAATTATCTTAGCGATCCTCATTGTAGGAATTTAGTTCTATTCGGAATAGGACTGTTCAGAAAGAAAAAATTTAAAGGGTATCTTAAAATTTTTAATCTGTTTGAAGGAGGGTTTGAATCTGAAGATTAATTTTTTCGGGTTAAGGTGGGAAAAATCCCACCTTTCACCCTCTTATTTAAAATATTTTTCGTCAATAGCAGAATTGATAAGATTTTTAAGACTGATATTTTTTTCTGCTGAGATTATTTTAAGAGCTTTTAATCTTTCTGCTGGAATATGCAGAGAGAAAAGAACCTCGTTTTTCTTCTCCTTGATTGGAACAACTTTTTGAACCGGAGTTTTAATTTGATTTTCTTTTGCTTTGCCTATAAGTGCGGTAAAATCTTGCTTTGCCATTTTATATAAATATATAATTATATAATTATTTAATTATTGATTGCGATTGTCAAAACTTCTTTTGTCAGAGCATCAATTTGTTTTTGTGCCTTATTATTATCTTCCACTCCATTAATTAAAACAGATCGAGAGAACGCCACCAGATCAGAGATCATGTTTTTAGAAACTTTGACATTGTAATCACTTAACTGATCTTTTATTTCTTCGGTTAAAGTTGTATTTGGCTTAACCATATTGAAGACGATAAGAGCTTTATTTTCGTTTCCTGAATGTTCAATGATATCAATAGTGCTTTTGATTGCCAAAAGGTCTAAAACTCCTGCTTTTGTAGGAATAATAATAACATCTGCAAGATCGCACAGTTCAGTAAGTTTGTTAGACAAATATGGAGGTGTATCAATAAAAACAAAATCAAAATCTGAACTCTGGATTTCTTTAATTTTTCTTCAGGAAAAATAGGAACTTCGGACAAATCCCGAACCTGATATAAAGAACCCTGTGCATCTAAATCAATAATGCAGACTTTTGCATTTTCTTTAAGATTTACAGCAAGATTAAATGATAATGTCGATTTTCCTACTCCTCCTTTTTGATGTGTAGTCAATATAATTTTAGCCATATATAAATATATAATTACACAAATATATAAATATATAATTAATTCTTAACAGGTAAAATCCCCTTTTTCTGATATACACCTACCAAGTACCCGACAGAATTTTCAATTTCAGTTTTCTCTGTCTGATCTTTTCGTTCAGCTCTGTAATTAAGATGTCAAAATCCTTTTCTTTTTCTTTTCCGGCAATGAGTTCCGCCTGTTCTTGATTAAGTCCATAAGTAATTAATTTTGATATAAATTTTTTGAACATTTAAAGGCTTTTCAAAATCAATTTCCAATTGCTTAAACTTTTGAGAATTTATATGCAGAGTGATCCAGTAAAATTCCCGACCTCTTTTTTTAAGTTCATAATCTAATTCAATATCGGTATTCTCAGAAATTTGTTTTCTGGCGATATCAAGAACTTTGATTTTAAAGTCGCTTATTCTTTCAAAACTGCTCATTCCCTTTTTTGTCGATCAATCCAAGCATTTGCTTTAGTTCTTGAATTTTCAAAACGCTTTGTTCCAACGCTCCGCCATTGTCGAGCAATAGCATATAATCTTTAGCATACTTTGAAGAGCAGTTTAATACAGATTTTAACTGCAAGGCTGTGAAATTATTTTTCAGATCAAAGAAGTAAGGTTTAGCACTTTCATTGATTTTTATATTAAAAGAACCTGTTCCCTTCATGTAATCGACATTCAAATAACCAAAGTTGGCGATATCTTTCAGGAGTTTCAATTTCAAATAATCTGCTACCTATTTCTGCTGTTGCATCTCTTAGTTGCTTATAGTTCCATTTACGTCCTGTTATTTCCTCAATATCGTGTGTATGAATGGTGTACTCTAATTTATCTTTTTCAAGGCAGGAAAGTACCATAAAAAGAATATCGAGCATACAGGCAGAATAATCATATCTTCCTGATGTTATTACATTATGTTGATAAACCAGTTTATCTGAAGAATTAGAATCAATTAATTCCATGAATATAATTTTTGAAAAACAAAGATAAAAATAAAAACGACATTTAAAAACATCAGTCATATATTAGTATCGTAAAAACTTATAAAAAGTCGTTTTTAGCTTATAAAAGGTCGTTCTAAAACTTATAAAAGGTCGTTTTTAACTTATAAAGGTCGTTTTTAACTTATAAAAGGTCGTTTTTTAAACTTGCAAAACATTTATTAGTTAGTTATAGAGACTTAAAATAACAAAGTAAAAAAGTAGTAAATATTTTAAAAAATACGTTTGTTCAAAGGAATTTTATTTGATCTATTGGAGCGAAAACTTTTAGGTCATTTTGTCATGTGCAGGGTGGAAGAAAAACAAAAGAAAGAAAAACCAGTTTTTATAAGTCGGCTTGGGCGCGCGGTTGTTATGTTATGCATAATAATTGATGATAAATTCTATTATTAAGGGGTAAATTGGTGAGCTGTCCGGCTCTCTGATCAGGGCGATATCGCTTCCGGAATGTTGTTGATTTTTTCCTTCAGCTTTATCTCTTTGGACTTTATTTTTTTGCTGAATGTTTGGAGTGTGTGTTTTCGGTTCTGGGCGGTGAGCTGATCTGAAGTATTACTTTTTTTAAGTCATTTTCTGAGTGGGTAGAGCTGGGCGATTTTCCGGAAGTGGAGGGAGCTGTACCTATAAAAAATGCGTCTGTGTTGCGTGGTAACGCAGAAATGTGTAAATTAGTGGTAAAAAATATGTATATAGTAAGGGCAAGTAGTACTTTTGACGTCAAAAATCTACTTCGTTATAGATTTTCGCCAAAAAGGACAACTTGCTTTTCTCTATCGTCGAAAAGGAAAAGCAGAACGCTTTAAGGATTGATGTCCATAGTAAAAAAGGTAGTTAAAATGAGACTTTTTAATAGTCGAAAAAAAAAAGGAGAAAAAATAAAAGCTCTCTTATTAAGAGAGCTTAAGGATACAATATAATATGAATCCTATAAAATTATTTCGAGAGACTAATATACAAAAACCGTCAATTATGGAAGATAAAATACAGAAGACTGGGAAGCATTATTCGCAGAAGGATTTGAGAAAGTCGATAGACAAAACCAATATCGAGAACGAGGAAAGCTCGGAGGTCGCCCGAAACTCAACGCCCCAAAATCGGAACGCTTGGCACTTCGTTTTACGGTACAGGAAATGAAAAAGCTCAAAGAAAGATCGGATCAAAAAAAGCTGAAGCTCACGGATTACAGCAGATTATACTGCTTGATAAGGAACTTCCGGACTATGAAAAAAACATCATGCTGACGGAATATGCAACGAATTTCCGGAGAATAGGAAATTATATGAAGAAAGAAATTTTCACGCCTGAAGAAAGAGCCGGACTGCTCAGGGAGATCGAAGAAGCAATCAAAGGAATCAAAACACAAATCAAATGGTAATATCTGCCTCTACAAGAAATGTAAGTTCCCGATCTATCCAATACCAACAGAGCGACAAGGAGCAGAGTGTTGAAATCTGCCGTAACGGGCTATCCGGAGAAAAGCCGAAAGAGCTTTATTCTGAGTTTAAGGAAATTGCTGATCTGAACACCAGAACGGAGAATAAATACGTTACTGCGGTGATCTCGCCCCCGAAAGAATACAGTAAGGATTTAAGTCTGGAGGAATGGGGAAAACTGGCAGAAGACTATTTAAAAAAGGAGGGAATAGGTAAGAACAATCAATATTTAGTGCATTTGCACCAAAGTACGGACGATAAACACCTGCATATTATCGCTAACCGTATCGATTATCACGGTAAAAATCAGGTCACGAGCCATCATATTGGAGAAAGAGCATCCAAACATGCTGAAGTATTATCGAAAGAGAGAGATTGGAAAACAGTAAAAGAGATCACCGGAGAGAAGAAAGCGGAAATCAAAAACGTACTTCTTCAGGAAAAAGGGCAAAGCCGGAGCTTGCAGGATCTTATTTCGAGAATGGACAGGCGAGGATATATCATGCAGATCAGCGAGAACGCCAAAGGCTTAAACGGGGCAAGGATCATCCCGAAAGCCGACATTAATATAAATCCTTCAGCATTGGAAAAGATCACCAAACAGGGGTTTAAATTAAGCGATATCGACCCGAAATTAAAGATCAGGGACATTGCACTGGATATCATGAAAAGTGTATCTAAAGATATATCGAGAGACATGGGAATGTCGTTATAAAAAAAAAATATTACCATTATGGATGAAAACAGCAATCAGAATCCGTCAAAGTTTGACCCAATAGCCGTTGTAGATGATTTAAAAAAGGCTACTACGGCTCTGCAAAAAGAAACTCAAAACCTAAACTCCGGAATCTCCGGAATAGATGAAAAGCTGAAGATAGCAGAACTCCTTATTGATCATAAACTAAAAATCTTAACAGAAAGTATTTCGGATATCCAAATTGGAGTATCACCTGAAGATCTGAAGAAACTTGAAGCATACAAAGACTATTTCAAGCATTATAAACTTTCCTGTATATTTCTCTGTTCGTGATGCTATCCGGTTGGGGATTAGGTATTTTCGGGGCATATTCCGGCATCAAATGGTATAAAGAAAGTGTAAGGACAAAACAGGAGATCAGGGGCGAAGTTCTTCAGGAAATTGAAAACTCCGGAAAAGCTATTGTAGAGAAAGCAAAGTGGGATGGTTATGTAGAACAGTCGCAGGTTCTACGAGCATGGCAGAAGTCGAACCCGAAAGACAGCGAATCATTAGAAATCTATTACAAAGGCTATCAGGATTTTAAAAAAGGAAAGAAATAAGTTGTTTTTTCCGACTATTAAAGGATTTCAAAAAGGCGAGGAATAAATCAATTGAATTAAACAAAAACATTAATTTCGCAAATGAAATTAGTACGAGAAAAATGGCAAAAAATAATATCTTAGTAGCACCATTCTTAAAATGGGTAGGAGGAAAAAGACAAATTATGCCTTCGATCGTTAATTTATTACCTAAAAATATTAAAGAATTACAATATGTAGAACCATTTATTGGTGGTGGAGCAGTTCTCTTTCATTTACAGCCAAAAAAGCAATTATAAATGATTTTAACGAAGAATTGATAAATGTTTATAGAGTAATAAAAGAAAACTTATTTGAGCTGATAGAAGATTTAAAAAAACATCAAAATACTGCCGATTATTTTTATGAAATAAGAGGTTTAGATAGAGTAGATGAATTTAATGATTTAACGTATGTAGAAAGAGCATCCAGAGTTATTTTTTGAATAAGACATGCTTTAATGGTCTTTATAGAGTAAATAATGCAGGAGAATTTAATGCTCCGTTTGGACGTTATAAAAACCCCAATATTTTAAATGAACCTACTTTAAAAGCAGTAAGCAAATATCTTAATTCTAATAATATACTTTTAAGAACAGGCGATTATAATGAGACTTTACAAATTATAGATAATGATTCTTTTGTATATTTAGATCCTCCTTACCATCCAATCTCATTGAGTTCAAATTTTACAGGATATGTTCAAGGAGGTTGGAGTGATTTAGATCAGATTAGATTACGAGAAGCATGTGATGAACTTCATAACAGAGGAATTAAATTCTTGCTTTCTAATTCTGTAGCACCATTAATACTTAATGAATATAAAGACTATAATATTACAACAGTAAAAGCAAATCGGGCGATAAATTCAAATGGTTCTGCTCGTGGTGAGGTAGACGAGGTTTTAATTAGAAATTATGAATAAATCAAAAATGATTTAGCTTGGGAGAAAATTTTCGAGAAATATCAAATCCTTGATAAAGTTCAAGATAATGGGCATACTTTAATCAATTCAACCAATATCAACGAATTTAGAGAGGCTCGTTTAATGACTAAGTTTGATCATAAGTCACAATTGCCAAAGCTTTTTTCAGATAATAATTTATCTATCCTTCCGACATCCAGAGGAGGGTATGTAATTGGAGCTTTTGATACATTTAAAAACTTTAATATAGATGATGTTGAAGTTACACGAATTGAATTTCCAACATTTTTAGAGAGTTTGGATTATAGGTTCATAACAAGTGAATCTACGGCTATAAATTGTGCATTTGTAACAAAAATACTTCATGATTTTTTAGAAGAAGATAATCTATTACCTACTGTTAGTGGACGAATGAGTTCTTCTGCCTTTAATTTTAAAATAAACACTCTCAATAATTTATTTAATGTTACTGTAGGAAATTCACAGATAGAAATTGACGGTGGTTATGAAGGTGATAACTCACTAAGTTTGATTGAAGCAAAAAATTATATCTCAGATGATTTTTTAATTCGCCAATTATATTATCCTTATAGACTTTGGAACAACAAAATAAGTAAACGAGTTAAACCTATATTTTTAACTTATACTAATGGCATATTTCATCTTCGAGAATATGAGTTTACAGATGTTGAGCATTATAATTCTATTATATTGGTTAAGCAAAAAAAATATGTAGTTCAGGAAGGAACTTTTAATATTGAAATAATTCAAGAAATTTTAAATAGTATAGTAACAGTTGAAGAGCCAAAGATACCTTTTCCTCAAGCCAATAGTTTTGAAAGGGTAATTAATCTTTGTGAATTACTTATACAAAAAGAATTTATAACTAAAGAAGAGATTACATCTAATTATGATTTTGATGCACGACAAACCGATTATTATATAAATGCAGGCAAGTATTTGGGAGTCTTACAAATTGGAAGAGATCCTGTAACAAACCAAATAGGATGTTATTTAACAAATAAAGGGAAACAAATTTTTAATGTTAATATAGTAGACAGACAAAAGGAATTTGTTAAAATAATAGTCGCTCATTCAGCCTTTAAAAAGACTTTAGAATTATACTTTGAGCTTGGAGAAATGCCGAGTAAAAATGAAATTATATATATCATGAAAAGTTCTAATTTATATAATGTTGATTCAGATTCTACGTACTTTAGAAGGGCATCAACTATAATAGGCTGGATAAATTGGATAATGAAACAGATTGAAGAGTAAACTAAGGTTTTAACTGAATTAGTCAATACTTAATCTGACAGTTATAATCAAATTGAATAACTTTAAAACAGATTAAGTATT